>CAZPRO010000037.1:0-18049 GCA_964588775.1 uncultured Clostridium sp. | reverse complement strand
ATGTAACAAGAATAAGAGCAATACTTTTAAGAGATACAGGAGCAGCAATAAGTCCATTTAATGCATTTATTTTATTACAAGGGCTTGAAACACTTTCATTAAGACTTGAAAGACATGTTGAAAATGCATTAAAGGTTGTAGAATTCTTAAATAATCATCCAAAGGTTGAAAATGTAAATCACCCATCATTAAAAGATAGTAAATATAATGACTTATATAATAGATATTTCCCAAATGGAGCTGGTTCAATATTTACATTTGAAGTTAAAGGTGGAGAAGCTGAGGCTAAGAAATTTATAGATAGTCTTGAAATATTCTCACTTCTTGCAAATGTAGCAGATGTTAAATCACTTGTTATACATCCAGCAAGTACAACACATTCACAATTAAATGAGCAGGAATTAGAAGAACAGGGAATTAAGACAAATACAGTAAGATTATCAATAGGTACTGAACACATAGATGATATTATTTACGATTTATCTCAAGCTTTAGAGCAGATTTAATATACAAATTATGAAAGCTTATTTGTAGAGGAGAGATTAAAATGTCAAATATAGCAAAAAAATTAACTGATCTTATAGGCAATACACCGTTACTTGAGTTAAGTAATTATGAAGAAAAAAATAAATTAGAGGCAAATATTATTGCAAAACTTGAATATTTTAATCCACTTGGAAGCGTAAAAGACAGAGTTGCCAATGCAATGATTGAGCAGGGAATTAAAGATGGAAAAATAAATAAGGAAACTGTAATAATTGAGCCTACTAGTGGAAACACAGGAATTGGACTAGCATTTGTAGCAGCAGCAAAAGGATTAAAATTAATTCTTACAATGCCAGATACAATGAGCGTAGAAAGAAGAAGAATAGTATCAGCTTTGGGAGCAGAAGTAGTTCTTACTCCTGGAGCAGATGGAATGAAGGGTGCAATAAAGAAAGCTGAAGAATTAGCAAAAGAATATGGAAATTCATTTATACCACAGCAGTTTGAAAACAAAGCTAATCCGGAAATTCATCGTACTACTACAGCTGAAGAAATATGGAAAGATACAGATGGAAAAGTAGATATATTTGTAGCAGGAGTTGGTACAGGTGGAACAGTTACAGGAAATGGAGAAGGATTAAAGAAAAAGAATCCTAATGTTAAAATTGTAGCAGTTGAACCTGCAAGTTCACCAGTATTATCAGGAGGAAAGCCTGGCTCTCATAAAATTCAGGGAATTGGTGCAGGTTTTGTTCCAGATGTAATAAATCTTGATATTATTGATGAAATTATAAAAGTTGAAAATGATGCTGCCTTTGAAGCATCAAGAAGTGTAGCAAAAGAAGAAGGTCTGCTTGTAGGAATTTCAGCAGGTGCAGCAATACATGCAGCAACAGAGCTTGCTAATAGACCAGAAAATAAAGGAAAAAACATTGTTGTATTGTTACCAGATACAGGAGAAAGATATTTATCTACTGCATTATTTGAATAAATATTAGAATTTTAATAGGACTGTCGTACAATATTAACTCATAATTATTTGCTTGTTTTATTGAAATAAATTTGTGCGGCAGTCATATTTTACAATTTAAATATGAGTATTTATATCTGAATTCATATATTATTTACAGATAATTGGAGGCTATATTTCTTTTGTTTAAAGAATATTATTTATGGAGGTATTTTATGTACAAAATTGGGGCAAAAATTGTTTGCTCTCACATTTCATGTTGTATGTGAAAAAAAGAAGTACAAAAAAATTAATATGAATGGAGAGAGTTATTATGAAATTTAGAAAATTAATTAGTTTAGGATTAACAATAGTTTTAGGAGTTTTAGCATTATCAGGATGCGGAAAAAATTCAGAAGCAGAAAATAAAAATAATAAAATTGAAATTACAAATGTATCATACGATCCAACAAGAGAATTGTATGAAGAATATAATAAGGAATTTATAAAGTACTGGAAGGAAAAAAATGGCCAGGATGTTTCTATAACTCAGTCACATGGAGGGTCTGGGAAGCAGGCTCGTTCTGTTATTGAAGGAAATGAAGCAGATGTAGTTACATTGGCATTGGCACATGATATTACATCAATCAAAAATGCAGGACTTATTGATGAAGGCTGGGAAGGTGAACTTGAAGGCAATAGTTCACCATATACATCAACAATTGTATTTCTTGTAAGAAAAGGAAATGAAAAAAACATAAAAGACTGGGATGATCTTGTAAAAGACGGAGTTGGAGTTATTACACCTAATCCAAAAACATCAGGAGGAGCATGCTGGAATTTCCTTGCAGCATGGGCTTATGCAGATAAAAAATTTAATGGTGATGAAAAGAGTATTAAAGAATTTGTTAAAAAACTTTATGAAAATGTGCTTGTATTAGATTCAGGTGCAAGGGGAGCAACAACAACATTTGTTGAAAATGGACAAGGTGATGTGCTTATTGCATGGGAAAATGAAGCTTATCTTTCAGTTAAGGAACACCCAGATGAATTTGAAATTATAACTCCAAGTATAAGTGTACTTGCAGAACCTTCTGTTGCAGTTGTAGATGAAAATGCAAAGAAAAAAGGAACAGAAGAAGTATCTAAAGCTTATCTTGAATATTTATATTCTGATACAGCACAGAGGATTGCAGGAAATAATTTTTATAGACCATCAAATAAGGAAATTTTAAAAGAATATAGTGATGTTTTTGATTTGAATATAAATCTTGTTACCATAGATGATGAATTTGGGGGCTGGGATAAGGCTTATGAAGACTTTTTTGAAGATGGAGCAGTTTTTGATCAAATATATCAGTAAAATTCACTAAAGTTAGAACTTGGGGCTGTCATACTAAGGAAATTACTGAACAGCATAAATCAGAGTTTGAACAATGAACAATTGACGATTGACAATGGACAATTTAGGCTGAAAAAGCTGTGCTTTTTCTATAATTTATATATTGCATGTGGATTTTGTTTACACAAAATCTACTGTTTAATAGAGAATATAATTATGCTTTATCTATATAATGAAGCTTGTTACTACATAATAAGAGCTGATTGCTATTAAAATCATAGACTGTAAGAAATTATGTCTACAATAATATAATTGAAATTCTGAAAGAATTTCCACCTTCATTGTCAATTGTCAATTGTCCATTAAATTTATTTTGGTGAAGGAAGGATGTGAACTATGAGTAAACTTACTTTAAATATATTAAATAAATCTTCCAAAAAGATTATACCGGGGTTTGGACTCTCAATTGGTATTACAGTAGCCATGGTTAGTTTAATTATACTTATTCCAATTGCTTCTATTATAATATGTGCAGCAAACTTAAGTCTTGATGAATTTTTTAAGGTTGTTACTTCACGTGCAGTTATGGCAAGTTATAAAGTAAGTTTTGGATGTGCCTTTATTGCAGCATTTGTTAATAGTATTTTTGGAGTAATACTTGCATGGGTTCTTGTTAAATATGATTTTCCAGGAAAAAATCTGATGGATGGAATGATAGAACTTCCATTTGCAATTCCAACAGCTGTTGCAGGAATTGCACTTACATCTTTATATTCAGATGAAGGCTGGATTGGCAGCATTTTTGCAAAGTTTGGAATACATATTGCCTATACAAAAACAGGAATAATAATAGCAATGATTTTTATTGGAATACCTTTTGTAGTTCGTGCAATACAGCCTGTTTTGGAAAAAATGGACAATCAGTATGAAGAAGCAGCAGCAATGCTTGGTGCAGGAAAGGCAAGAACATTTTTTAAAGTTATCTTTCCTGAAATTTTTCCAGCAATGCTTACAGGATTTGGCTTGGCTTTAGCCCGTGGAATAGGTGAATATGGAAGTGTGGTATTTATTGCAGGAAATATACCATATGAAACTCAGATAGCACCACTTCTAATAGTAGCAAAGCTTGAACAGCTTAAGTACACAGATGCAACTGCAATTGCTCTTGTAATACTTGTAGCATCATTTTCTATTTTATTTATTATAAATATAATTCAATCAATAGTGAATAAAAGAACAAATTAGGAGGTACATATGAGTAAAGATAATAATTTTAAATATATAAAATACATATTAATAGCCATAAGTGTTTTATTTGTTTTTACAATGCTTGTAATGCCTCTTATTGTGGTTGTCATATATGCATTAAAAAAAGGATTTAATGATTATATAAACATAGTTTTGGATGAATATACTCTTAAGGCTTTAAAACTTACAATAATTGCAACAGTAAGTGCAGTTTTAGTAAATACCATATTTGGATTGTTTGCAGCCTGGTGTATAACCAAGTTTAAATTTAGAGGAAAGCATCTTCTTACAACATTAATAGATATTCCTTTTGCAATGTCACCAGTTGTAGCAGGTCTTATTTTTACACTTACCTTTGGAAGAATGGGATGGATGTATCCATTTTTAGATGCATGCAATATAAAAATTGTTTTTGCAGTACCAGGAATAATACTTGCAACAATTTTTGTTACTTTTCCATTTGTATCAAGAGAAATAATACCTGTTTTAAATGTACAGGGTACAGATGAGGAAGAAGCAGCTGCACTTATGGGAGCACGAGGATTTACCATATTTAAAAAAATAACATTTCCACATATTAAATGGGCATTTTTATATGGAGTAATTTTATGTACTGCACGTGCAATGGGAGAGTTTGGAGCTGTTTCAGTTATTTCAGGACATTTACGTGGAAAAACAAATACACTTCCACTTCATGTTGAAATTCTGTATAACGAATTTAAATTAAGTGAAGCGTTTGCTGTATCTTCTTTATTAGTAATAATTGCAGTAATAATCTTAATTCTAAAAAATATTGTTGAACATAAAGCAAAGAAAGCCGGTGAGATAAATGTACGTTGAATTAAAAAATATAATCAAAAATTATGGAGATTATAAAGCATCAGATAATGTTAACTTTGGAATTGAAAAAGGAAAGCTTATTGGCCTTTTAGGACCCAGCGGAAGTGGAAAAACAACAATTCTTAGAATGATTGCAGGACTTGAAACACCTGATGCAGGCGATATTTTCATAGATGGGCAGAGGGTAAATGATATTGCTGCAAGCAAAAGAGGAATAGGTTTTGTATTTCAAAGCTATGCACTATTCAGATACATGACTGTATTTGATAACATTGCATTTGGCCTTGAAGTACAGAAAAAAAGTAAAAAGGAAATAAAAGAAAGAGTTACAGAAATGATAGAACTGGTTGGACTAAAAGGAATGGAAAACAGATATCCCAATCAGATATCAGGAGGCCAGAGACAGAGAGTTGCATTTGCAAGGGCTTTAGCACCTAATCCACAGCTTTTACTTTTGGATGAACCCTTTGCAGCAATTGATGCAAAGGTAAGAAAAGACCTTAGAAGCTGGCTTAAAGAAATGATTTTAAGGGTTGGTGTAACAAGCATCTTTGTTACTCATGATCAGGATGAAGCAATAGAAGTTGCAGATGAAATAATAATAACAAACAGAGGAAGAATAGAGCAGGTTGGAACACCTATTGAAATATACAAAAAACCTAAAAATTCATTTGTTGCAGAATTTATAGGACAGTCAACTTTACTTAAAGAAAACTATAATCTTAATGGATTTTCAGATATTAAGAATTTGGAAAAGGCAGTTATAAGACCTGAATTTGTAACAATAAAAAAATTAGGAAGCCTGAAACAGTATATAAGTGCAGCTGAGGAAGGAATAGTACAAGAAGTATTGTTCAGAGGAAGCTATATTGAAGTAAAAGTTAATGTAAAAGGACTTGTTCTTACTGGAAATTTGTCTTTAGATGAGCCGGAAGTAAAGGTTAATGAAAAAGTTAATGTGCTTATACATAGATTATATGCTTTTGAAAATAATGAAGTTATATTAGCTGAAAATGCAGCAATGAAAGATAACAACATTATTTATATTTAATTAGAAAGGAGGAGGCTTTTTTGAAAACTGAAGTAGATGTTAAAAGGATAAAAACTGATGTTTTAATTATTGGTGGAGGAACTGCAGGATGTTATGCTGCAATTACCTTAAAAGAAAATAATCCAGATATTTCTGTAATTATTGCAGAAAAAGCGAATATAAAAAGAAGCGGATGCCTGGCTGCAGGAGTCAATGCAATTAATGCATACATTGTAAAGGGAAGAAAACCTGAAGATTATGTGGATTATGCAAAAAAGGATGCAGCTGGAATTGTTCGTGAAGATTTGCTTCTTACAATGGCTGAAGGAGTAAATAAAGTTACTAAAAAATTAGAAGATTTAGGACTTGTTATATTAAAGGATGAAAATGGAGAGTATGTTGCCAGAGGTAACAGAAACATAAAAATTAATGGAGAAAATATAAAACCAATATTGGCACAAGCAGTTAAGAATCTGGATAATGTAACAGTTTATAATCATATGAATGTTATAGAATATGTAGTTTCAGAAAATAAAATTTATGGAGCATTTGCTTTTAGTGTAAATGAAAATATTTTGTATTTTATAGAAGCTGAAAAAGTTATATGTGCCACTGGCGGTGCAGCAGGATTATACAGGCCTAATAATCCTGGATTTTCAAGACACAAGATGTGGTATCCTCCATTTAATACAGGAGCAGGCTACTCAATGGGAATAAAAGCTGGTGCAGAAATGACTACTTTTGAAATGCGTTTTATTGCACTTAGATGTAAAGATACAATAGCTCCCACAGGAACAATTGCACAGGGAGTTTCTGCAAAACAGATAAATTCCAAAGGGGACATATATGAAGATAAATATGGAATAACAACTTCTGAAAGATTATATGGAACAGTAAGTGAAAATATTCAGGGAAGAGGTCCATGTTATTTAAAAACTGAAGGAATAGATAAACAGTTAGATAATGATTTAAAAAAAGCTTATCTTAATATGGCACCAAGCCAGACATTAAAATGGATAGAAAGTGGAAAAAATCCAAGTGAGCAGAATGTTGAAATTGAAGGAACAGAACCATACATAGTTGGAGGTCATACTGCAAGCGGCTACTGGGTTGATACAGAAAGAAGAACGACAATAGAAGGACTTTATGCAGCAGGAGATGTGGCAGGAGGATGCCCTCAAAAATATGTTACAGGTGCACTTGTTGAAGGAGAAATTGCAGCATTAACAATACTTAAGGATTTGAAGAAGGTAAAAAATAATAAACTTGATGAAAATGAAAAAGAAGTATTAATTAATGAAAAGAAAGCTGAAGTTGAAACTATATTAAATGAAGAAAATGCTGTATTTTCTGTGGAAGAACTTGAAGATGCAATGCAGAAAGTTATGGATACTTATGCCGGCGGCATAGGAAACAGCTATCAGTATAATGAAAAACAGCTTGAAATGGCAGAGGAAAAGATAAATCATTTAATTTTATTATCACAGCATGTAAGTGCAGAAGATATGCATGAGCTTATGTTTGTATATGAACTTAAGGAAAGACTTACTGTATGTTTATCACTTATTGCCCATTTAAAAGCAAGAAAAGAAACAAGATGGCACAGTTTTGCAGAAAATCTTGATTATCCTGAAAAAAGTAATGAGTATTTAAAATACATAAATTCAAAATTGGTTGATGGAAAGTTAAAGATTATTTTTCGGGAACTTGTTGGGAGGGAAGAAAAATATGAGCATAAAAATTGATAAAAATAAGTGTATTGGATGCAGAAAATGTATTGAAGTATGTCCTGGAAATCTTATAAAAGTGGATAGTGACAATAAAGCTTTTATTAAATATCCAAGGGACTGCTGGGGATGTACATCATGTGTTAAGGAATGCAGCAGGCAGGCTATTTATTTATATCTTGGTTCAGATATTGGAGGCAGGGGAAGCCGTCTTACAGTAAAAGAAGATGGAGATATAATGCACTGGCAGATAGACAAGTATGATGGAGAAGTATGCATTATAGATGTAAACAGAAAAGATTCCAATAAATATTAAATTAGTTAAATTCTTATGGAAGAAAATAATATAGATAGTAGTATATGAAATGGAGGAAATAATATGAGCGAATTATCTCATTTAGATGAGTTGGAAGCAGAAGCAATTTATATAATAAGAGAAGTGGCAGCAGAGTGTGAAAAACCAGTAATGCTGTATTCAATTGGAAAGGACAGCTCTGTAATGCTTCATCTTGCAATGAAAGCATTTTATCCTGAAAAACCACCATTTCCATTTTTGCATGTAGATACTACATGGAAATTTAAGGAAATGATAGAGTTTAGAGATAAAACAGCAGAAAAATTAGGAATAGAAATGATTAAATATGCTAACGAGGAAGGTGTAAAAAAAGGAATAAACCCATTTGACCATGGTTCAGCATATACAGATATTATGAAAACACAGGCTTTAAAACAGGCATTAAATAAATATGGTTTTACAGCTGCATTTGGTGGCGGAAGACGTGATGAAGAAAAATCAAGAGCAAAGGAACGTATTTTTTCATTTAGAAATGAAGCTCATGCATGGGATCCTAAAAATCAAAGACCAGAAATGTGGAAATTATTCAATACAAAAATAAACAAGGGTGAAAGCATGAGAGTATTCCCTATATCAAACTGGACAGAAAAAGATATATGGCAGTACATAAAAAGAGAAAATATTGATATTGTACCATTATATTTTGCAAAGGAAAGACCTGTAGTTTACAGAGATGGAAACATTATTATGGTGGATGATGATAGAATGAAGTTAAAGCCAGGAGAAAAGATAGAGTATAAAAAAGTAAGATTCAGAACTCTTGGATGTTATCCTCTTACTGGCGGATGTGAATCTGAAGCTGTAACACTTGATGAAATAATAGAAGAAACTTTAAGTGCTGTTTCATCAGAAAGAACTACAAGAGTTATTGATAATGAAGCAGCAGGAAGTATGGAAAGAAGAAAGAGGGAGGGATATTTCTAATATGAAAGGTTTATTAAAATTTATTACATGCGGAAGTGTAGATGACGGAAAGTCAACTCTTATAGGACATATATTATATGATTCAAAGCTTTTATATGCAGACCAGAAAAAAGCATTGGAACTTGACAGCAAAGTTGGAAGCAGAGATGGAAAAATAGATTATTCTCTTCTTCTTGACGGGCTTATGGCAGAAAGAGAACAGGGAATAACAATTGATGTTGCATACAGATATTTTACTACAGATAACAGAAGTTTTATTGTTGCAGATACACCAGGTCATGAAGAATATACAAGAAACATGGCTGTGGGAGCATCTTTTGCAGACCTTGCTGTTATACTTGTTGATGCATCACAGGGGGTTTTGGTTCAGACAAGACGTCATGCAAGAATATGTTCACTTATGGGAATTGAGCATTTTGTATTTGCAGTAAATAAAATGGATTTAATTAATTATGATGAAGATAAATTTTTAGAAATTACAAAGGTTATTGATGAGCTTTCAAAGGAATTATCTTTAAATGATGTAAAAATAATTCCTTTATGTGCTACAGAAGGGGACAATATAACAAAGAAATCAGAAAACATTAAATGGTACGATGGAGAACCTCTTTTAACTTATCTTGAAAATGTGGATGTATCAAAAGAAGATGAAGAAGGATTTTATATGCCTGTTCAGAGAGTGTGCCGTCCAAACCATGAATTCAGAGGATTTCAGGGACAGATTGAATGTGGCTCAATTCATGTAGGGGATGAAATCACAACTCTTCCAAGCAATGAAAAAGTTTTGGTAAAAAGCATTAATATTGGAGAAAAAGAAGTTCAAGAGGCCCATAAAGGACAACCTGTTACAATTACTTTAAATAAGGAAGTAGATGTATCAAGAGGATGCGTATTATTTAAAGGTACAGACATTAAAAAGGAGAAGAATATTGAAGCTGATATTTTATGGATGGATGACAGCAAATTAAGTAATGGACAGGAGTTTTTAGCTAAAATAGGAACAAAGCTTGTGCCTGCAGTTGTATCTAGAATTAATTACACAGTTGATGTAAACACAGGTGAACATAAAGATGCATATGAATTAAGCAAAAATGAAATTGCAAACTGCAGCATTGTTCTAGCAGAAAAAGTAGTTGTAGATAAGTTTGAATCTCATAAAACATTAGGAGAATTTATTTTAATAGACAGAGTAACAAATATGACTTCAGCATGTGGTATAGTTAAATACACTGGAGAAAATTTGAATGATAATTCAGCCTTTGTAAATGGAAAGCTTCATGCAAGAGGAGACATATTTGAAGAATTCTATTATAATCTTGAAAGCCTTAATATTTTAAAACAATATAATAATAAGAAGCAGTATGGTGTTGGAGATCAAATACCAGTAAAGGGTGAAAGCTATAATTATCCAGATGACTTTGATATTTTGATTTTAAGAGATAATACAGCTGTTAAGATTAGAAATAGAAAGATAAGTGAAATTATAAATTTAAATGAATATGTATATAGCAGTTATCCTGTTGTAAATGGACGAGGCTTTGAAATTGAAATTTCTTCAGAAGATGAACTTAAAGAATTTTTAAGCCAGTATAATAAGGAAGACAAAAATACAAGTTATATCTTTAATAAATGGATGAAGTTTGAAACTTACAGACATATTATTTTTAAAGATAATTTCTAATATAGTATAAGCAAAATTTGAGTATGCCTGTATGAATAAAAATCATACAGGCAGTTTTGTTATTAAATCTTAGAATTAAAGGTGCAAACTTTTTGTCTGTAACAATAATGCAGTGCATATTATAATAAATTTGCAGTCATGGAATAAAACCTGATGCAGAAACATAAGGCTATAGGATGTCTTCCTTCTAACACATATTGAGCTTTTTAGACATCCTGCTATCCTTATTTTATTATTATAATTTGAAATGTGGTGATATTATGTTTAATAAGTTTATTTTATACTCTAAAGGAATAATAATTCTTGAAAAGAAAAATAGTATTAATAAAAGTAAATATGTAGATTTTATATTGAAAAATATAAAACAGTTTGGAATTACATTTAATGAAGATTTAATTGATGTATTGAATACTTATGATGATTGTGAAGCTGAACAGTTCTACAAAGAATTTTCAGCTTTTATTATTCAGAAATTAAGAACTGATATATTTCATCAGCCTATGTATCCTGGATTTCCTAAGCAGGTATTTGAGGAAAGGATAGAAAATCTTGTATTTAATGCATTAATTCATTATATGAGTTTTGGAATTATAAAACCTTTTTATGAAAGAGAGTATATAGCACGATTTAAACAAGATTGTAAAAACAGAAATAAACTTAAAGTAATATCTCTTGGAACTATAGAAGATGCAGAAAGAGTTTTTGTTAATCTGGCATCTGCAAATACTTCAATAAGTGATGAAGATAAAGAAGTCATAAAATATTTTATAGAAAGTTATAAGGATAAAGCTATAAATCTTCTTCCACAGGTTATTCCAATAAAAGAAAATGCAGCTTATATTGCAAGTATTATAATGAAAAATATTGTTCCATATGAAAATATAGTAAAGAAATATATAAAAACTTCAACAGATGTATTAAGACTGGCAGCAGCATTAAGTGAAGGGGATATTAGTTTAGGGAAAGTAAGCAGATTTATTTCCTTTAAAAGAAGTGAACGAAAATTAATGCTTTCTATTATTGATGCTGATAATAACAATGAAGAGAATATGATTAAATATAAAAATGAATTTATAAGACTTGGGGAGAAACTTCATCCTGGAGAATATAAAAAGAAATTTAACAAAGCTTATGAAGTATTTTATAAGCTAAGAAACAATATAAAAATTGAAACTTTTAATGGAGCATTAGAAAGTGCAGTAAAGGATAATAATATTGAATATGCTGTAAAAATGTTAAAAAGCAGACCAGGTATTTTTGCAAGAAACTTGGACAGGCTACTTAGGAAAAGCAGCAATTGTCAATTTATTTTGGATAACTTTAGAGAATGTGCACAGGAAGTTTCATCATCTGTATTACTTGTTGTTCGTGATCATTTTCTAAATCGCTTAGAGCAGGAGGATTTGCGTACATTTTTTATAAAGGGAAAAGTTTGTAAACTTTATGCAAAAGATAATGACTGCGAAAATATTGATTATGATATATGTATGAAGGCGGCTGAAATCTGCAGTGAAGCATTAGAAAATATTTATAAGGAAAGAAAAAGTCTTGGCAGGGTATATATAGATGAGAAATTAAAAAATTATAAAGTTCCTTTTGCACAAAGAAGTGCATCAAAAGCATTAAAAACAGTTGCAAGAGGTTCAAGAATGAAGATAGATGGTTATGGAGATACAATAAGATTCTTTTTATACTGGAAAGAGCCAAAAAATGAAAGAGTTGATATTGATTTAAGTGCTGTTATATATGATGAAAAGTGGAGTAAAGTTTTTGAAATCGCCTATTATAATTTAAGAAACAAAAAACTTAATTGTGTTCATAGTGGAGATATTACTGCAGCACCACATGGTGCAAGTGAATTCATTGACATAGATATGAAACGTGTAAGAGAAGCTGGTGGAAGATATGTAGTTTTTGCAATTAATGCATTTACTAATACAAAATTCTGTGATATGCCACAGTGTTTTACTGGATGGATGATGCGAGAATATCCTGACAGTGGAGAAATTTATGATCCATGTGCAGTTGAAAATAAAATTGATATTTCATCTGACACTACAATATGTATTCCAGTAATTGCAGATGTTTTTAATCATGAAATTATATGGTGCGATATTGCTCTTGAAAATATGGGAATACTTAATAATGTAAAGCAAAATAATCCTGGAATTATATCAATGGGAAAAGCACTTACAAATCTAAAAAAGCCAAATTTATATGATTTATTTTATTTAAATGCAAAAGCAAGAGGAAACATTGTTTGGGAAAAAGAAGATGCAGATATTATATTTTCTTTAGAAGAAGGCATAACTCCTTTTGATTCTGATGAAATTATAAGCAATTATTTATAAAGGAAGGTGGCTTAAATGAAAGAAAATGTCCTCCTCCAATGCTTTTTTCAAAGCTTGTAGAAACACAGCTTGAAGATGAAATGAAAGTTTATGTTGATGAACTTCTTAATATAAAGATGAATTCACCTGAAGTAAAGGAAATTGAAAAGGTAGTGCCTGTAAATGAATTTATTGATAGAAATATTGAAAAACTTAAATATGAAGTAAAAGAATTAAAAGAAGAAAAAAATAAAAACTGGAATGAACTTAACAGCATGTTTTTAAAAGGGTTAAAGGAATTTTATGAGCTAGATTTATAATAAGAAAGTATAGAGGAAATTAGTTATGATAGAAATAAAGGGAAAATATAATACAGCCAAAGTATTTATAGATAATATAGAAAATGAAGTAAAAGAACAGCTTGCAGAATTATGCAGCCAGCCCTTTGTAGAAGGCTGCAGTGTAAGAATTATGCCTGATACTCATGCAGGCAAAGGATGTGTAATTGGTTTTACAGCAGACCTTAAAGATAAGGTTATTCCCAATATTGTAGGGGTAGATATAGGATGTGGAATGCTTACTGTAAATCTTGGGAAAATAGATATTGATTTAATGAAGCTTGATGAAATAATTCATAAATATGTACCCTGCGGTACAAATGTCCATGAAGGAAGAATTATCAGGTTTCTGGAACTTCAGAATTTAAAATGTTACAGACAGCTAAAAAATACAAAACGTATAGAAAGAAGTATTGGCACTCTTGGAGGCGGTAATCACTTTATTGAAATTGATGAAGGCAGTGATGGCACAAAATATCTTGTAATTCATTCTGGCAGCAGAAACTTGGGCTGTCAGGTTGCAGAAATATACCAGAAGCTTGCAGTTGATTTATGCAGCGGAAAAGATGATTACTTCATAAAGCGTGATAATATAATAAAAGAATATAAAGAAAAAGGAAAACGAAAGGAAATTCAAAAAGAGCTTAAGAAATTAAAAATCCAGTATGATGAACTTTTTCCACAATATCCTAAAAATTTATGTTTTTTAAGTGGGAAATATAGAGAAGATTATTTGAATGATATGAATATATGTCAAAAATATGCTACACTTAATAGAGAAACAATGGCAGATATAATTTTAAGCAGAATGTTTAATAAAAACTTTAAAGAGTTTGAGTCATTTTCCACTATTCACAATTATATAAATTTTAAAGATAATATAATAAGAAAAGGTGCAATAAGTGCATATAAAGACGAAAAAGTTCTCATTCCATTAAATATGAGAGATGGCTCAATTATAGGTATAGGACGTGGAAATAAAGACTGGAATTATAGTGCTCCTCATGGTGCAGGTCGTCTTATGAGCAGAACAAAAGCAAAAAAAACTTTAAACCTTGAAGAGTTTAAGGCTTCTATGAAAGACGTATTTACTACAAGCCTTAACGAAGATATAATAGATGAAGCACCAATGGCATATAAACCTAAAGAAGATATTTTAAACACTATAAAAGAAAGTGTGGATATAATTGAAATTATTAAACCAATATATAACTTTAAATAAATATAAAAATTCTAGGGGGTGCAGAAGTGTTTCCGGATTTTATAAAGCATTATGATATGATACGTTCCATTTTAAGGGACGTATTCTTATATGGATGTTTTTCTAAAAGCACATTAGAAAATAAAAATAAAAACAGCATACGAAAAATTAATTATGAAATGAGACGAATAAGACAGTACATAGAAAAGGATTTTATTAAAATTGATAAAGACGGCAAGAATAAGCTTATGAATTTAAGCTATAATAATATTTTAAACACTAAGAATTTTCTTGTTGATACATATTTAAGCAAAAGTTTTACCAGAAGTGATATAATACTATATTACTGCCTTCTTCTTGTTTTAAATTATGAAGACAAGCCTATGACTTTTTCAGAAATTGAAGATGTTCTTATAGAAAAAGAACTTATTGATTATGACAAAATAAGCAGTAAAACTATTGCAAGAAAGCTTAAAGAAATGACAGAAAATGTTGAAATTGTTAAGGCAGAAAAAAATGGACGAGTTAAGGAGTATTCGGTTTGTGAGGATGTGCTTAAAGAACTATCCAATGAAGAAATTGAAAAACTTTTATTTGTGAGCAGTTTATATAAAAATATAGTGTTTCCCAATGTCAGCGGATATTATACTGTACAGAGTTTAAGCGACTATATGAAATTTGAAAGAAATGTTGAAATTAATGATGATGACTTTTTTCAATATCAGTATCTGCATTTTCAACCAGTAATAGAAGAAGAACTTATTTTAAAAGTTATGAAAGCTATTAAAAACAGAAATGAAATATTAATCCACAGCAATGGAAAGGTTAGAAGAGTTAAGACCTATGATGAGAAAAATATAAAGCCTGTAAAATTACGGTATGATATTGAATGTGGCAGATTTTATATAATTGGATTTTGTAAGGGAAGATGTATTAGTGCCAGAATTGACAGAAAAGATGATGTTGAAATTGTTAATACAACCTTTGATTATGATAAATATCTTGAGAAATATAAAAAATCTATGGATAAAAGCTTTTCAAGTGTACCAAATAATAATGATAATCCTTATGACATTGTAAAGTTTAAGCTTTCAATTGATCCTGAAACTGAAAATTTTCTTATAAATAAAATTAAAGGTGAGCTTGGAACCTGTGTTATGGAAAAAGTAAATGAGCAGGAATATGTAATTGAAAAAGAAGTAAATGATGCATGGGAGATGATTCCATGGATAAGAAAGTACTGTGGAAATATTAAAGTGGTTTCACCAGCCTGGTTAAAGAAAAAGATTAATGATGATTGGAAGATAATGCTTTCAAATTATAATATAGAATAAATATACTTGGAGAAAATACTATGGAATTATTTCATGAATGTAAGAATAAATATTTTTATATGGTTTCAAAAATTATAAATATGGCAGCTGAAGGTTTATATAAAGATGAAATCATTAAAATTATAGAAAATGAAGAATATGATGAAAAGCTAATAGGAAAAGATTTTCAGACTTTTGAAGATATTATTTTAAATACAAATGCAGAGAACAGTCTTAATTTATTAACTGAAGAAAATAATAAATTTTACAGTGTTCTGCATAAAGAAAAACAGATTCCTTTAAAAATAAGGTTTACTGCATTGGAAACGCAGTGGTTAAAAAGCTTTATAAGTATAAAAGATGTACAGAAATTACTTGGACAAGAAATAATACAAAAATTAAACAAAGCTTTGGAAGATGTTGAGTCTTACGAAGATACTATTGATTTTACTAACAAAAATCAAAGGGCTTTTGAGTATGATTTTAAGCAGTTTAATACAGTATTTTTTACAATTATAAATGCCATGAAAGATAACAAATGTATAAAGTATACCAATATAACAGCAGATGGCACAATATATAAAGATAAAACTGCAGTTCCATTAAGGATAGAATATTCTCTTAAGGATGATACATTCAGGGCTTCTATTTTTTCAATAGAAGATAAAAGACATATTTTAATTAATCTGCATACAATAGCAGAAGTAGATATTATTGATTATAAATATAATTTGGACAGAAAACAGCTTTTAGAAAATATGAAGAATGAAAAATATTGTGAGGAGCCTGTTACAATAATTGTTGAAGATAAAAGAGGAGCTATGGAAAGATGCTTTATGAGTTTTTCTTCTTTTGAAAGAAATTCCCATATGATTGATGTAAATAAATATGAAATGGATATTTTTTATTATAGTTTTCAGGAATATGATGTTATTTCAAAAATTATAGCTCTTGGACCATATGTTACGGTTAAAAGTCCTGAAAAAATAAGAAAAATTATTATAGAAAGAATAAAAAAAGCTCTTTCATAAAATAATTTTTCAATAGAACCTTAAAATCAAAATAACATATTAGGTCTTAAATTTAAATAGGGGGAATAGACACATATGAGAAAAGAAAATAAATTTATATCAAAGGATGGAAAAACAAATATTCATTACTATATTTGGTATCCAGAAAATGAAGTTAAAGCTGTGATTCAGTTAAATCATGGAGTTACAGAATATATGGATAATTATAATGAGTTTGCGGAATTTTTGTGCAGTAATGATTTTTTAGTAATAGGACATGACCAGATTGGACATGGTCATTCAGCAGAAACTATAGATAAATTAGGAAAGTTCAGCAAAGAAGATAGTGCTGATATTTTAATAGATGATATGCATACAGTTATGGAAAAAGCTAAGGCAGAATATCCTAATGTACCATACTTTTTAATTGGACATAGCTTTGGATCATTTCAATCACGTATTTTTGCTGCAACATATGGAGATAAATTAAATGGTCTTGTTCTTACAGGTACAGGAAATACAAAAGCAAAAAGAGTAAATAGAATTTTAAAAATTATTGATCATCTTAGAAGAATAAAAAAAAGTGATTATAAAAGTAAATTGGTACTTGCAATTATATTTGGTCCATACTCTGCAAGAATTAAGCACCCAAGAAATTTCCATGAATGGATGTGCCGAGATGAAAAAAGTGTGTCAGATTATTTAAGGAATCCGTTAAATAATTATATTTATACTCTAAATGGTTTCTCAACACTGCTAAAAGTTTCATTAAAAATGCAGGAAGAAGAAGTGTACGAGTCTACACCTAAAAATCTTCCTATATTAATGCTGTCTGGGTCTGAAGATCCAGTGGGACATTATGGTGGAGATATACATGAAGTTGGTGACAAATATAAAGAACATAATGTTAAAGATATTAGTGTGAAAATATATGAAGGTGCCAGGCACAATGTACTTTATGAGACAAATAAACAAGAGGTTATGCAGGATTGCTTAAAATGGATATTAAAAAATAATAGCAAATATCTTGACGTGAATAAAAAAAAGGTATAATGTTATTTTTGTAAGAAAATTTAATATTTAACTAGGGGTGCTGATATTTCAGCTGAGATGGGAATAATTGATTTCTCGGACTCTTATAACCTGATTTGGCTAATACCAACGTAGGGAAGTGCAAAAATACTAAAGAAATAAGATTTAGTGCAGCCCTTTGCGGGCTGTTTTTTTGTTCGCCCAGCATGTTTGCTGAGCCGGCAGGCTGCAAGAAGCCTGCAT
>CAZPRO010000036.1:833-19706 GCA_964588775.1 uncultured Clostridium sp. | reverse complement strand
TTAGTACATTCCATCCATTCCCATTCCTGGTGCTCCTGGAGCAGCAGGTTCCTTAGCTGGAATATCAGCTACAGCAGCTTCTGTTGTTAAGAATGTAGAAGCTACAGATGCAGCATTTTGAAGAGCTGATCTAGTAACCTTAGTTGGATCAACTATACCACATTTAATCATATCAACATATTGATCATTTAATGCATCATATCCAACACCAGCAGCACTAGCTCTTACCTTATCTATTATTACTGAACCTTCAACACCAGCATTAGTTGCTATTTGTCTTACTGGTTCTTCTAAAGCTTTAACAATTATGTTTATACCAACTTGAGTATCTGCAACATCTGAAGTTAATTTTGCAACTTCATTTATTACATTTGCATAAGCAGTACCACCACCTGCAACTACACCTTCTTCTACAGCGGCCTTTGTTGCATTTAAAGCATCTTCAATTCTTAATTTCTTTTCTTTTAATTCTGTTTCAGTTGCAGCACCAACTTTGATTACAGCTACTCCACCAGCAAGTTTTGCTAATCTTTCTTGTAATTTTTCTTTATCAAACTCTGAAGTTGTTTCTTCAACCTGAGCTTTTATCTGATTAACTCTTTCTTTTATTTCTGCTGAACTTCCTTTACCATTAACAATTACTGTATTTTCTTTGTTAACTTTAACACTTTCAGCTTGACCTAACATATCAAGAGTTGTTTCTTTTAAATCTCTTCCTAATTCATCAGAAATTACTTGACCACCAGTTAATATAGCTAAGTCTTGTAACATTTCTTTTCTTCTATCACCAAAACCTGGTGCTTTAACAGCAACACAAGTAAATGTTCCTCTTAATTTGTTAACAACTAATGTTTGAAGTGCTTCACCTTCAATATCATCAGCAATTATTAATAATTTCTTTCCAGCTTGAACTATTTGTTCAAGTAATGGTAATAGTTCTTGAATGTTAGAAATTTTCTTATCTGTAATTAGGATATATGGAGTATCTAACACAGCTTCCATTTTCTCTGTGTCTGTAACCATATAAGGTGATACATATCCTCTATCAAATTGCATACCTTCAACAACATCTAATTCAGTTCCCATTGATTTAGATTCTTCAATAGTAATAACGCCTTCATTACCTACTTTTTCCATGGCATCTGCAATAAGCTTACCAACTTCTTCGTCAGCTGCTGATATAGCTGCAACTCTTGCAATATCAGCTTTACCATCAACCGGCTTAGAAATCTTAGCAATTTCTTCAACTGCCTTATCTACTGCTTTTTTAATACCATTTCTGATTAACATTGGATTAGCTCCAGCTGTTACATTCTTTAAACCTTCTCTTATAATAGCTTGTGCTAATAAAGTTGCTGTTGTAGTTCCGTCTCCTGCAACATCATTAGTTTTTGTTGCTACTTCCTTAACTAATTGAGCTCCCATGTTTTCATATGGATCTTCTAATTCTATTTCTCTAGCTATTGAAACACCATCATTAGTAATTAATGGTGCACCAAATTTTTTATCTAATACAACATTTCTTCCCTTTGGTCCAAGTGTAACCTTAACTGTGTTTGCTAATTTATCAACACCAACCTGCATGCTTCTTCTAGCATCTTCACCGAATTTTAACATTTTAGCCATCTATAAATACACTCCTTTTTATTTTTTAATTTAATAAAGATTTTAAATACAATTTATTATTCTACTATTGCTAATATATCTTCCTGTTTTAATATTGTATATTCTTCACCTTCAACTTTTACTTCAGTTCCTGCATATTTAGAATAAAGAACCTTATCTCCTACTTTAACTTCCATTTCTACTCTTTTACCATCGCTTACTGCTCCTGGTCCAACTGCAACAACTTCAGCTTCTTGTGGTCTTTCTTTTGCACTTCCAGTTAAAACTATACCGCTTTTTGTTTTTTCCTCTGCTTCTAATTTTTTAATTACAACTCTGTCACCAAGTGGCTTGATATTCATAAAAGAACCTCCTTAAAATTAAATTTTATATTAAATTTTATATTACTTCACTTGTTAGCACTCATTTAACTCGAGTGCTAATACAATTATTATAATATCCTTTATATCCATAGAATTCAAGCATTACTTGTATTATTATATCCTGTTTATTCTTAATTATTCCTCATTATTTAATTTTATCTTTATAATGCTTTATTTTTCTTTTGATAACTTCCTTTTTCTAATCAATCCACTTTTTTTACAATTTAGATAAATTTTAAATGCATCTGTTTTGGGTATTTAATTGTAATTTATGTAATACATTTGATATAATATTGATGTACATTTTAATATTATAGGAGATTTGTATGACTGAAAATCATGTTTGTGAATTATGTAGTAGAACAGTTTCTATTATAACCAAGCATCATTTGATTCCCAAAGAAAAAGGTGGAAATAAATACAAAACCATTTGTTTATGCATAACTTGTCATAAACAAATTCATGCTCTCTTTACTAATACTGAACTAGCCACACTATATAATTCTATTGAAACTTTAAAAAATAATGAACGTATAATAAAATTTCTTAATTTTGTGCAGAAATTACCTGGAGATAATTATGTAAATATAAAAAAATCCCGACATGCAAGAAAAAGTATTTAAAATTTTCTTAATTGTTCTAAATTTTATTAGTATAAATTCACTTATGTTCCATAAAACGACGCTTAAAACTAGATTTTTTCCTGTTTTAAGCGTCAAAAAATTATATATATTCTCATACCTGTAATAAAGGCACTCTAAACATTTATTTTATTTTCCCTTGCATAGTAGAACAAATATTGTTGTGCAAATCCAGATAATTTCCCAAATTTATTTCTGGCAAATATTCTTATTTTATTAAGTGATGCATCTTCCGCTCCATAAAAATAAATCATTGCACGTTTTACCCATACATCAACAGGAAAGGCTGAATATTTCCCCATAGAAAACAACATGATACAATCTGCCACTTTTGCACCTACACCTTTAAATTCTTGTAAAGCTTTATGACATTCATCATCATTTAAGCTTTTAATATAATCTAAATCATATCTGTCAAAATCAATTTTCTCTGTGTTGTTTTTACTTATATATATATTCCTAATTGTATCTATTATATATTTACTTCTAAATGATGCTCCTGTTTCCTGAATTTCCTCTAATGTTGCATCTTTTATCTGATCTATTGTCGGAAATGCATAATATTCTTCTCCATTATACTCAATCCTGCTTCCATACTTAACTGAAATCTTATTTATAGTTTTCATTATTGATGGAATACTGTTTCTTGCTGAAATTATAAAACTGATTAGTATTTCAAAAGGATCTTGATTTAATATCCTTATTCCTGATCCAAATTCTACACTTTTTTTTAAAATCTCATCTTTTGATAATTCTTTTTTGATTGATGAATAATCTCTTTCAAAATCAAAATATTTAATCCAAATATTCTTTACATCTTCTTCTGTTGAATTATATATATGTATATTATTTTTTTCTTCTTTTAATTCAATGACTTTTCCAAAAGCTATAACTATATAATTAAAATCACTTATTTTCTTAAACCTAAAACATTGCCCACATTCAAAAGTCTGTCTTAATCTGAAGTTTTTAACCTCTTGTATTGTAATATGATCTTCATATACTTTTATTCTTTTGTAATCCATTTAACCACCTCTGCTTACACATCAATATAAATATATTGTACACCACTTTTATTATCCACAATCATAAAAGTCATAATTATTATATGCTATTTCATATAATAAGCCATATACTTAACAATAATTCTAATCAGATAAAGTCAATTAAAAAATTAAGAACTAAAATTTTAGTTCTTAAACATCTATTTTTATTATAATTTATAAAACATTTTTTATACTTTATTTATAACATCTTCTAATATTTTAGATGTAACTTCTATCATATGAGTACACATTCTTTCTTCTTTATTAGTCATCTTTCCCTTTATATCTTTACAGTCAGTATAACCGAATTCATCTTTAAATCTTCTTATTACTTCCTGAATCATTACTCTTACTTTAGGACTTTTATGTCCACTTACTTCTGTAAACATAACACCAATAACTGCTGCAGCACCAGCTAACGTTCCACATGTACATCCTGAACCCATTCCTCCACCAAATGCTGCAAGAGTCTTTAATGTTTCACTGGATAAATTCAAATTATACTCTTCATTTGCTGCATATATTATGCACTCTGCACAATTTAAATCATATTTTTCTTTATCCCAATACTTTTTTGCTGTTTCAACTAACATATATATTCTATCTCCTAACTTCATTAACTATCTATGTAATAATTGTATCACATTTTCTCTATATATTAATATAAAACAAAAACTTCCCAAACTACAACAGCTCGAGAAGTTTTTATAGTGGATATATATTATTTAGAATAGTCGAAGAAACCTTTTCCGCTCTTTCTTCCTAACCATCCAGCTCTAACATATTTTCTTAATAATGTACAGCATCTGTATTTGTTATCACCAGTTTCATTGAATAATACATCCATGATAGCAACACAAACATCTAAACCTATAAGGTCACCTAAAGCTAAAGGTCCCATTGGATGATTAGCTCCAAGTTTCATAGCAGCATCAATATCTTCAGCAGATGCAACACCTTCTTGAAGAATGAAAGCAGCTTCATTAATCATTGGAATTAAGATTCTGTTTACAACAAATCCTGGTGCTTCAGCAACTTCTACTGGAGTCTTTCCAATTTCTTCTGAGATAGCTTTAACAGCATCAAAAGTTTCTTGAGAAGTAGCAGCTCCTCTGATAACTTCAACAAGCTTCATAACTGGAGCTGGGTTAAAGAAATGCATTCCGATAACTTTTTCTGGTCTCTTTGTAGCAGAAGCAACTTCTGTTATAGATAAAGATGAAGTATTTGAAGCTAAGATAGTTTCTGGTTTACAGATTTCATCTAATTCAGCAAATATTTCTTTTTTGATTTTCATGTTTTCGATAGCAGCTTCAACTACTAAATCACAGTCAGCAGCTAATTTCATATCAGTAGTTCCTGATATTCTTGATAATATAGCTTCTTTATCAGCTTCAGTCATTTTTTCTTTAGCAACTAATCTTTCTAAAGATTTAGTGATTTTAGCTATACCGCTTTGAACAAATTCATCTTTAATATCTCTAACAATAACTTCGCATCCTTTTTGAGCGAAAGCTTGAACTATACCAGAACCCATTGTTCCAGCACCAAGTACGAATACTTTTTTCATGGTAAACCCTCCATTATTTTTTTAATTATTATTTAAAGTCATAATATATAATGTACAATTAACAATGGACAATTGAGGAAGAAATTTTGCATAGCAAAATTATTCCTCATTATGCATTGTCAATATCACATTGTAAATTGTTATTATTCAGCTTCTTTAATTGCTTTAGCTTGAGCTATTAATTCAGGTAATACTTTCTTAACATCTCCAACTATACCATAATCAGCAACTTGGAATATTGGTGCAGTTTCATCTTTATTAACAGCAATAATCATATCAGAATCCTGCATACCAGCAACGTGCTGAATAGCTCCTGAAATACCACAAGCTATGTAGATTGATGGTTTAACAGTTTTACCAGTTTGACCAACTTGGTAAGCATTTTCTATCCATCCCTTTTCAACTGCTGCTCTTGAACCAGCAACAACTCCACCTAAAACCTTAGCTAATTCTTCTAGCATAGCAAAGTTTTCTTTAGAACCTACTCCTCTACCACCAGCAACTATGATTTTAGCTTCAGATATATCTATAATATCTTTCATGCTCTTAACAGTTTCAATAACTTTAGTTCTTACATCACTGTCAGCTAATTCTACATTAACTTTTTCTACTGTACATTTGCTTGGATCAGAATCAACTTTAGCAAACACACCTGGTCTTACTGTAGCCATTTGTGGTCTGTGCTCTGGACAAGCAATTGTAGCCATTAAGTTACCACCAAATGCTGGTCTTGTAGCTAACAAATCTCCAGTTTCAACTTCAACATCAATTGAAGTACAGTCAGCTGTAAGTCCTGTAGTTAATCTTGCAGCTATTCTTGGACCTAAGTCTCTTCCTATGAAAGTAGCTCCAACAAATAGTATTCCTGGTTTTCTTTCATTTACTAAATCACAAATAACTTTTGTGTAAGCATCTGTAGTATAGTGTTCTAATTTTTCATGTTCAGCAACTAATACTTTGTCTGCTCCATGTTTAGCTAATGTATCAGCTAATCCTGCTACATTGTTTCCTAATAATACAGCTGTTAATTCAACTCCTAATTTATCAGCTTGTCTTCTACCTTCTCCAAGTAATTCTAAAGATACTTTTTGTAATTCGCCTTCTCTTTGTTCAGCGAAGACCCAAACGCCTTTATAATCTGCTATATTCATAATAAATTATCCTCCCTTATATTAGATGTAGTGTTTTTCTTTTAATTTTCCTAAAACATAAGCTGCTGCTTCCTTTGGTCCTTCTTTAACCATTTCTCCAGCACCTTTAACTTCTTTAGTCATAGATTTCTTAACCTTTGTAGGAGAACCTTTAAGTCCTAATTCTTCTACTGGTACATCTATGTCTGCAGCAGTTTTAATTATTATTTCATCATCTGAAGTAGAGAATATTCTTGAAACATTCATATATCTTGTTTCATTTAATTCTTCAATTGCAGTTAAAAGACATGGAGTCTTAACTTCAACTATTTGATGTCCATCTTCTAATGCTCTGTTAACTGTTAATGTATCACCATTAACTTTAACATCTTGAACATAAGTTACTTGAGGAATATTTAAGTGTTCAGCAATTTCTGGTCCAACTTGAGCTGTATCTCCATCGATTGCCTGTCTTCCTGCAAATATTAAATCGTAGTCTAAAGTCTTTATAAGACCAGCTATTGCTTTTGAAGTAGCTAAAGTATCAGCTCCTCCAAGGGCTCTATCAGTTAAAAGTATAGCTTCATCAGCACCCATACATAAAGCTTCTCTAAGTGCTGCTTTTGCACTTGGTATACCCATACTTACTACAGTAACTTTTCCACCTAATTGTTCTTTAAGTTGTAAAGCACCTTCTAAAGCATGTTTATCTTCTGGATTGATTATAGCTGGAACGCCTTCTCTTATTAATGTACCAGTTTTTGGATCTATTTTTACAGCTGTTGTATCTGGAACTTGTTTTAAACAAACTACTATATTCATTACCTATTTGCCTCCTATCTTAAAATGCTTCCTGCGATAACCATCTTTTGAACTTCTGAAGTTCCTTCATAGATTTCAGTTATCTTAGCATCTCTCATCATTCTTTCAACTGGATATTCCTTAGTATATCCGTATCCACCAAATAATTGAACAGCCTTAGTTGTTACATCCATAGCAACTTCAGCAGCAAATAATTTAGCTCTTGCAGCATCAACAGAATATGGCTGACCTAATTGTTTCTTACAAGCAGCTTTATAAACTAATTGTTTTGCAGCTTGTATTTTAACGTCCATTTCAGCAATATACCATTGTAATCCTTGGAATGCTGAAAGTGGTTTTCTAAATTGTTTTCTTTCCTTCATGTATGCAACAGCTTCTTCAAAAGCACCTTCTGCAATACCTAAAGCTTGAGCAGCAATACCAATTCTTCCTCCATCAAGAGTCTTCATTGCTATTCCAAATCCCTTACCTTCTTTTCCAATTAAGTTTTCCTTTGGAACTATACAATCTTCAAATATTAATTCTGTAGTAGATGATGCTCTAATACCTAATTTATTTTCAACCTTTCCAATTGAGAATCCTGGGAAACCTTTTTCTACGATGAATGCAGATATTCCTTTAGTTCCCATTGATTTATCAGTCATAGCAAATACGATAAATGTTTCAGCAACTCCACCGTTTGTTATGAATATTTTTGAACCATTTAATACATAATGATCACCATCAAGTACTGCAGTTGTTTGTTGTCCAGCAGCATCTGTACCAGCACCTGGTTCAGTTAAACCAAAAGCACCAATTTTTTTACCTGAACATAAATCTGGTAAATATTTAGCTTTTTGATCTGGAGTACCATTTTCGTTTATTACTGAAGCACATAAAGAAGTATGAGCTGAAAGTATAACTCCTGTAGTTCCACAAACTTTTGATAATTCTTCTACAGCTATTATGTAAGAAAGAACATCTCCGCCTGCTCCTCCTACTTCTTTAGAAAATGGGATTCCCATCATACCTAATTTACCCATTTTCTTAACATTTTCCATTGGGAATTGTTCAGTTTCATCAATTTCAGCAGCAATTGGTTTAACTTCGTTTACTGCGAATTCTCTAACCATTTGTTGTACTAATTCTTGTTCTCTAGTTAATTGGAAATTCATTAAATTACCCTCCTTATTAATTGCGCCTACTTATATATAGGCATTTATATATAAATCTCTAATAGATTTTAACATTATTTATTTTGGAAATTCTTTTCTTTTCTTCTTTCTAAGAAAGCACTCATTCCTTCTGTTTGATCTTCTGATGCAAAGCATTTACCAAAATCTTCTGCTTCAATCATAACAGCTTCATCTATAGCAACCTGCATACCTCTATTTATAGCATCCTTAGCTAATCTAACAGCAATTGGTGCATTAGCAATTATTTTAGAAGCCATTTTCTTAGCTTCATCCATAAGATTTTCAAGTGGAACTACTTTATTTACTAATCCTATAGCTAAAGCTTCATCAGCCTTAATATTTCTAGCTGTATAAATCATTTCTTTAGCCTTTCCAAGACCAACTATTCTTGCTAATCTTTGAGTTCCTCCAAATCCAGGAGTAATTCCTAGACCTACTTCTGGTTGTCCAAATAGGGCAGCTTCAGAAGCAATTCTTATATCACATGCCATTGATATTTCACATCCACCACCAAGAGCAAATCCTTGAATAGCTGCAATTACTGGCTTATTTAAATTTTCTAATCTTAAGAATACTTTGTTACCAAGTTCTCCAAATTCTTTACCTTGAGCTTCATTTAAATCTTTCATTTCTGCAATATCAGCACCTGCAACAAATGATTTTTCTCCTGCTCCAGTTAAAATAACTGCATAGATATTATTATCTTTTTCCAAGTCATCTAATACTGCATCTAAATCTTTCAATGTTGCTGAATTCAATGCATTTAAAGCTTTTGGTCTGTTGATTGTAACAACTGCTAAATGACCTTCTTTTTCAAGAATTACATTCTCTAATTCCATGTTTTTTTCTCCCTTCAGAACTTTTAACTTTTATAATTTTTAATTTTGTACAATATTTTAATATCTTTTATGCTTGTTAATATTATAACAAACACATTTAAAAAAACATAGAGGAAAACCCTCTTATTTAAAATTATAATACGTACTTAGCCTATTTGCAATAAAATATTAATGTTAATGACTTTTTTCGCATAGATTTTTTAGCATATATATAGAAAAATAAATAATTAATATATAAGCTTTTAAATACTACACTTCAGATATTAATTATTTATTTAACAAAATCCTTATTTCTATTCATTTAAAAGGTAAATCAAAGTCATTAAACTGTCACTTAAGTGAACATTTTCCACCTTAATTTCATCTGGAAGAACTAAATCCACAGGTGCAAAATTCCATATTGCTTTTACCCCTCCACTTATTAATTCATCTGCCACATTTTGTGCATTTTTATGAGGTACACATATTATACCTAAATCTATGTGATCTTTTTGAAGTGTTTTTTCTAAATCATCTATTTCTTTTATTTCAATATCTCTTATTTTCATGCCAACAAGTTTGGGATTTACATCAAATATTTTTACTATTCTTACTCCCAAATCATCAAATCTGGTATAATTAGCAACCGCCTGACCTATATTTCCTGCACCAACAAGAACTGCTTTATATTCCTTATCTAGTCCTAGTATAGAACTAATCTGTGTGTGTAGTTCCCTTACATTATATCCATACCCTTGTTGTCCAAAATCCCCGAAGCAATTCAAATCCTGACGAATCTGTGATGCAGTAAATCCTATTTTTTCACCCAGTTCTTTTGAAGAAATCCTATCAACATCGTTCTTCATTAATTCGCCTAAATATCTATGATATTTAGGTAATCTTTTTATTACTGCCATTGATATGCTTTTATTCTTCTCCATTCTGCCTTCTCCTTAATCTACTTTAATAAAACTACTGTTAACTTTATTTTTACTAACTTCAGATTATGAACTCCGAAAAAGTTTATACATTCAAATAATAATATTTTTTATTCAGCTACTAATTAAAACGTACATTTTAGTATATTTTAATTTTTTCTATATGTCAATACATTATAATATATGATTATATCATATAGAAAATAATATTTGTTATAAATAATCCACCTAAAAAATCCTCTTAAATAAAAAATACATCTAAAATTTCTATTTATGACCATAAAAATTTTAGATGTTGGTTTATTTTTTATATAACTTGTTTCACTGATTTTCTATTTTTAATTATTTGATTAAAAATAGAGTTTATTATAGACTCACAAACATAATATGAATATTTTAAGTCATTAGAATATTCAACAATTCCATTATAATATTTTTGCTGAACTCCAATAAATTCTCGTATTTTATCTATTTGTAAATCTGTTTCGCATAAATATTGTGGAATAAATACCTTAGTTCTTTTAGCCAGTCTTTTTTCATATAGCATATGCTGCTTTGTTGCTTTTGTGCTCCTGCACTCCCATCTGTAGTAATGTGGTGCACAAAAATAATCACACAAAAAATGACATACTATTCCTAATTCTTCACTAAATTTAGCTGGTGTAATAACATATTTTATTTCCTCTAAAGTTAATGATGATAAAAACAATATTTTTTCTATTATCATATCTATGCTTTCATCATAATAATGTCTAATTCTTTTATATTTTAATACACAATCTGGCTTTACATTCCCCCATATAAACCTATTTTTATTTATTATGTCTATAAATCTGCATCTTGAATATTTTAATAAATTCTCACCCATAAGCATATGATTATTTATCATCAATGTATTATCACATCCTTAAAATACCATTATAAACAAAATCATAATTACTTTTATCCTACTATTATAATAATACTATTAATCCAAGTTTACAAATTTAATTTATAACTCATTCTCCTTAATATGAATATAATATGCACCTTTGGCAGGCGAAACTTCATTATCTATAATTTCTAAAATATTAAGCCTAGTAGTCAATAATTCCTCAAACATACTTCTAAACACTACTGATTTTTTAATTACTCCTCCCACTACTGCAATTTTACATTCTTCAAATTTTAATTTTTTATATAAATTCTCCACAGTATATACTAAACTTTCTGCTTCTTTTTTCAATATTTCAATAGACACATTGTCTCCATTCTCAGCCAGTTGTGAAACTATAGGTGCTAATGCTGCAATATCATCTTTGGTTGATGAATACACAAATTTAGTTATTTCATTTACAGAAGTTATGTTTAAATATTCTTTAATTTTCTTTGATAATACTGATTCCTTAATATTTTCTTCATATTCCTTTATCATTTGTTTTATAGCATCAATGGCTATTTTATATCCACTTCCTTCATCTCCAATAAGATTTCCCCAGCCTCCACATTTTGCAGTTTTTCCTTCCTTTATTCCAATAACAATGGATCCTGTTCCAGCTATAACCAGCATTCCATCTTCTCCCTGTAGTTTTGCTTTTAAAGCTATTTGACCATCGTTCATGATTTTTGTCCTTGTTCCAAACTTATTTATCAGCCTTTCTTGTATAATAAACTGATTATCTGCAACTTCTGCTCCAGCAGCTCCTACATATATACCTTTTAATCCATCTATACCAAGCTCTAAAACTATATTATTAATACTTTCTTCTATATTGTTTAAAGCCTGCTCCCTATTACTTAATAAATTTCCAAAGCCTGAAATGGATTTAGAAACAGCATCTCCATTAAGTAGAAATGCTACTGCTTCAGTTTTAGTTCCTCCAGCATCAACACCTATAATATAATCCATTACTATCATCCCTTTCCAAAGTAATATTTACCTTTAGTTTCTTAATTTATATTGTAATTTAAGCTTTATTGTGTATCAATACATTTAATTCTTAAATATACCAGTATAGTTTCTACATTATGCCCAAAAAACTTTATTAACAAGCCAATTTATACTAGTACAGTTGGCTTATTTTCATATTGAATAATATATATATGAATTGTACCATATTGTTATAGAAAGCTTTGAACTTAAGAACTTTTAAGGAGGTATACGTCTATGAATAATAAATTAAAAATAGTTACAATTGGGGGAGGTTCAAGTTACACTCCAGAACTAATTGAAGGTTTCATAAAAAGATATGATGAATTACCTGTAAGTGAATTATGGCTTGTAGATGTTGAAGCAGGAAAAGAAAAATTGCAAATAGTAGGAGACCTGGCAAAGAGAATGGTAAAAAAAGCTGGTGTTCCTATAGATATCAAATTGACTTTAAATAGAAGAGAAGCTTTAAAAGATGCTGATTTTGTTACAACTCAATTAAGAGTGGGACTTCTAGATGCTCGGGCAAAAGATGAAAGAATTCCATTAAGTCATGGAGTTCTTGGTCAGGAAACAAACGGAGCAGGTGGAATGTTTAAGGCTTTAAGAACAATTCCAGTAATATTAGATATTGATAAAGATATGTCCGAATTGTGTCCAAATGCTTGGCTTATTAATTTTACTAATCCAGCAGGAATGGTTACTGAAGCATTACTTAGATATGGTATCAATAAAAAGGTTATAGGATTATGCAACGTACCCATTGGTATGGAAAAAGCTGTGGCAAATATGCTTAATGTTGATCATAGCCGTATTCGTATGACTTTTGCAGGACTAAACCACATGGTATTTGGTAAAGAAATCTTCCTTGATGGTGAAAATGTTACTGACAAAGTAATAGATTCAATAGCTGCCGGAAAAATTGGTTCCATTGTAAAAAATATTAAAGATTTTGAGTGGAGTCCTGATTTTATTAAAGCACTGGGAATGATGCCATGTCCATATCATAAATACTATTACCAGACTCAAAACATGCTTCACGAAGAATTAGAAGATTTTGCCAAAGGAGAAACTAGAGCTGAGGTAGTTCAAAAATTAGAAGAAGATTTATTTGAATTGTATAAAAACAAAGAATTAAATGTAAAACCACCTCAATTAGAAAAACGTGGAGGTGCTTATTATTCTGATACTGCCTGCAATCTAATAAACTCCATTTATAATAATAAATGTGATATTCAGGCTGTTGATACAAGAAATAATGGTGCCATATCAGGAATTGATTCCGATTCAGCCGTAGAAGTTTCATGTATTATAACTAAAGATGGACCTAAGCCAATTACCATTGGTCAGCTGCCTATTGCTGTAAACGGATTAATTCAAACAATAAAATCCTTTGAAAGATTAGTTGTTGAAGCTGCTGTTGAAGGCAGCTATGAAAAAGCACTTCTTGCATTAACTATAAATCCATTAATACCATCTGAACAAATGGCAAAAATTCTTTTGGATGAATTATTAGAAGCTCATAAAGAATATTTACCTCAATTCAATAAATAAAAACTAATAGGACTGCTTCAATAAAAATAAATTTTGCAGCAGTCCTATAAATTTTCTACTTGTTACTAATGTATATTTTCAAAATTTCTTTATAAATAGTATTTAATACATGTTCTAATTGGGAAACATTTAAATTAGCAAAGCTTATCCTTACACTGTTATTAAATTTTTCTTCATTGTAATAATTTCTTCTATTAGATGCTATTAAAACCTTCTTATTTTTTAAGCTTTGAATAAGTCTGTCACTTTTAATATTACTATTTAATACTAACGTAGCATAATAACCAGATATTCCTCCTATAACCCTTACTGCTTCATTATCCCACTTAGATGTAACCTGTCTGAATATTTTCAAATGCTCTTGTATACTTTTTGATAAAATTGTAATATGCTTTTCATATGTGTTACTTCTTATATATGATTCAAATGTAGCCTGTGAAACTAAGGATGGCATATAATATGAATAATAATAAGAATAATCAATCCACTTTTCATATATTTCTGTTAAATCATCTGGAATTACAGCAATTCCCATTCTTATGTATGGTATGGTTTTAGAATAACTTTTTAAATATATACAGTTTTCAAAATCCGAATAGTAATATAGTGGTAAATAACGTGGCAAACTACACAAATCTGAAAAATAATCATCCTCAACTATATATGTATCATACTTTTTTGCCAGATTTACAATTGCCTTCCGAGTTTTTGATGAATAATATGTTCCTAAAGGATTATGATTTCGAGGTATAGTATAAAAGAATTTAATTTTCTCATTCTTAAAAATTTTCTCTAATTCCTGTAAATCCACTCCATTTTCATCTCTTTTTATGGTTTTTACCTTTATGTTTTCACTTTTCAAAAAATTTATATAATATTTATAAGAAGGCTCTTCTATTAAAATAACATCTTTTTTACTGGGAAAAGGCATTTTTGATAACAATGTTAAAATCTGAAGAACTCCTTGAGATATATAAACATTTCTGCTTTTACAATAAACATTACTTTTTGCAAGAATATTAGGAAGTACATTTAAAAGTGATGGAACCCCTTTAGAACCTTGTGCCAAAGACACATTACTATAAAATTCTATTGCTGAATTTAAGCAATGCTGAATATCTTTTATTGGAAGATTTTTAACTAATGGATTTCCTGTAGCTAAATCATATTTATCATTTTCTTTATCATTAATTCTAACAAGATTATCAGCTACAAAAAATCCTCTTTGTGGTGATGAATAAACTATATGCTCTGAACATAATGTATCATACGCCTTTATTACCGTTCCTTTGCTGCATCTGTATTTTTTACATAATTCATTAATAGATGGTAGTTTAAATCCTCTATATATTTTGTTAGACTTTATATAATTTTTAATATCTATTACTATTTGTTCATATATTTTCATATTATTTTTTATTTCTCCCCAAAATTTAAATACTATAATAAAGATATTTTATCATAAAAAATTATGAGACTAAGACACATAAATATTTTTAATGTCAAAGTCTCACAACTCTTATAAAAATTTATTATAATTATTACTATCTGTTAATCTGTTAAGTAGATGTTTAATTTCCTGATCTTTATTTTTATCCATTACAAGAATAACATCCCCAGCATCTACTATGACCAAGTCTTTAATTCCAAATCCAATTATTAAATTTTTTCCTCCAAATACAGAACAATTTTCACATTCATCAATATATACATTTTCTGAAATATTATTATTTCTGTGCTTTTTCAAAATTCTGCTCAATGACACAAAACTTCCCATATCATCCCATTCAAAACTGCATTTTATTGTATATGCTTTTCTTGTCTTTTGCATTATTCCAAAATCTATAGATATTCCATCAATTAATCCATACTGCTGTCTTATTATTTCTTCCTCATTCTTTTCGCCAATATTTTTATACATTTCCATTAAACATTTATGAAGTTTAGGAAGATATTTTTCTATTTCTCGAAGAATAACATCTGCTCTAAAAATAAATATTCCAGAATTCCACAAATAAGTTCCTTTTAAAATAAAATCTTTAGCAACTTCTAAATTAGGCTTTTCTGTAAACCTGGTAACCTTATAAGTAGGTATATTACCATTAGTTCTTTCGCCCATTTCAATATATCCATAACCAGTCTCAGGTCTTGTTGGTTCTATTCCTAAGGTAACAATGCCTCTTCTCTTATTTGCCATATCAATTCCCTGCGAAAGTGTATCTACAAAACTTTTTTCACCTTTAATATAGTGGTCAGATGGTAACACTACCATAACTGCATTAGCATCCTGTTTTAAGAGCTTTATTGCAGATAAGCCTATACAGGTAGCAGTTGGCACACTGCTGTTATTGGTCTTTTTATTCTATAATCCATTTAACTTCTTTTTTCCCAATTACAATAATTAATAATTTTTTCATATGGTTTAAATCATATAAAGAAGATAGTTTTTTACTGCTGCCATATCCATTTAACTGCTTCAACCCTTGTTTTTTAATTTCTTCAAAAGTACTTTTGTCTTTTTCTTTTATATACTTTAACTCTATCATCCATTCATACTTAATACTTTCCTCAAAAGCTTTGTTTTTAGATAAAAGTACATCTATATATCCTTCTTCAACTTCATATTCACTATTTGCAATATACACATTACTCATAAAAATAGATAACAAAATAATTTTTATATTTTTTTCATCAAATTTAATCAGATCCCTGTTAGAAAGATTATAAAGAAATTCTTCTAAGTATTCAATAAACAGGCTGCATTTTCCACTTATAGCCATTTCTTTTATTGCTCTATTAACCTTTATACTATCTATACTTAAATTATTAGTTTCAGATAACTTTCTTCTAAAATATTCCCAATATATTTCCTTCATTGCAATGTTAGGAATCTTAAGGGTTATATTGCCTAAAAATGATTCTTTAATGGTAAGCATCCCCATATAGAATAGTAATGATATAAAATTTTCCTTGTTCTCATACATATACTCTAAGTTAAATCTTTCAACCAAATTGACCTCAATTTCTTCATCTGTTAAAATACTTTCTATGGTTTCTTCATCTTTAAAATTAAAAGCAAGACTTTCTAATTTCTTATAATCTGTCTTTATATTTAAATCTAACATATTTTTAGGATATTTTTTGTTTTTAATTAGATTATCTAAGAAATACAAGACCATATTAGGATTAAACACCCGAACATCATTCTCTTCACAAAATAAATAGCCATTATAATATTGCTTCATATCAGTAATCAATGTTTCTTTATTTTTAACATTAATTCCACTTTCATCAATTAGCACTTTCAGTTCTTCTTCTGTAAATCCAAGCATCTCATTATAATGTGCATTCAAAGTTAAATTTTTTGTTATATTAAATCCACTAGTTAAATCATCCAATAAAATAGGACTAACTCCAGTCATAAATATTCTATCTATAATTGTACTAGTCAATGATTTTAGATTTTTATAGAAAGTTCTTATATAACCTTGACTTGAAATCACATCGTAATATAACTTTTCATTAGAAGTTATTAAATCATTTGCAAAATTATCGTATTCATCAATCAAAACTAATATTTTATTATTAGAGCCTGCTAATTTTAAAGACAAATTACTGATTGCACTTATAGCATCATTAAATTTATTCTCCATTTTTTCATTATTTAACAAATCCTTATACCTGATAAAAAAATCATTTACTGCTGCTACTACTTTTATATCAAAACTTTTTATCAAATTTTCTTTATCTTGATTAGTTGAAATATTAGCAAAATCTAATCTTAAAACAAAATAAGAAGTTTTTTTAGGTGTTGGATTTTTTCCTATATATAGTTTTCCAAATAATTCTTCAAATTCACCTTTATTATTAATATCATAATAATTACTAAGCATTGATAAAAAAAGACTTTTTCCAAATCTTCTAGGTCTTATAAAAAATTGATATGATGCATCTTCTTCTAACTTTTCTATATACCTGCTTTTATCAACAAAAAGATAATTTTCTTTTATTATTTTCTTAAAGTCTGATTCTCCATAGGGTACTTTTCTTAACACCTTATCACCTCTTTCAAAAAATGCATTTTTAAAATTTTCAATAAAAACGCCTCTATTATTTTATTATTTGTTAATTTGAAATGTATTTTAATTTCTATTAAACCTATAATAAATGTTAACACTCTTATCCTTAGTTTTAGAATCTTCATTGATTACTATCTTATCTATAATTGTTTCCACAAAACTTCTTTCTATTTCTCCTAAATTAAAAAGTTTATCAAGCTCTTCTCTATACATTCTAGCAATATCAATATTATCTTGTGAACTATTTAGTATTTTTTCTATTTGCTCTTTTCTCTTAATTAACTTTTCCTGTTTTTCCTGTATAACATTAAGAAAATTAGTAAAATTCCTCTCCAAAATTAAATTGTTTAATTTGTCTTCATATATTTTATTAAATTTCACATCTAATTTATCTAATTCATTTTCTATTGCCTTTAATTCTTTTGTATTGCCTTGTTCAATTTTTATATCTTCTATCTTATTATAATATTTATCTTTATTAATGTTTTTATCAATCATTGTTCGTATATCTTGTTGTATTTGCAAAATTAAATCTTTTTCTTTTATGCTGTGGCAAGTACATCTTTTTGCACCACTTTGAGATAGTGTACATTTATATCCCTGAAACTTGTTCCTATAAGATAGACTTCCTCCACAAGTTCCACATCTTAACACAGAACTAAATGGGTGTATAACTTTGCCCTTATATCTATATCCCTTTGATCTTTTTTCAAGCATTTCCTGAACTCTATTAAAAGTATTCTTGTCTATTATTCCATCAAATTCCCCAGACCAAACCCATTCTTCCCTTGAAGTCTTTTTAACTGCTTTCATTTTATAACTGACCTTTTTATATTTTTGCTGCACCAAAAAGCCACCATATTTATGATTTCTAAGAATTGAAAATATGGTATTATTTGTCCAAATTTTAAACTTAGAACAAGCATAATTTTCTATTCTTGAAGAAGGAGTTTCTATACCTTTTTGATTTAAATATGTTGCTATTTTTCCCGCTCCCCAGCCTTTTAAATACAATGAAAAAATTTTTCTAACTGTCTCTGTAGTTTCTCCACCTTCTGGAACTAATACATTAGTCTTTTGTTCTCCATTATATATTTTTTCATATTTATAACCATATGGCGGCTTAGAAGCAATAGAAGAACCTCTTTGCATTCTTTCTCTTAATGCGCTTTTTATTTTTCTGCTAGAGTCTTTCAAATACAT
>CAZPRO010000036.1:0-823 GCA_964588775.1 uncultured Clostridium sp. | reverse complement strand
TTGAGTATGTTTTTAAAAGGAACTATATCATCATCTTCTCTTTTTATAGTATCTACATTATCCAAAACTGCTACAAATCGAATATTGTTCATTTTAAAATAATTGTCAATCAAATAACCTGCTTCTAAATAATTTCTAGAAAATCTTGATAAATCCCTTGTCAAAACCATATTTATCTTATCATTATCAATATCCTCTTTCATTTTTTTGAAAGCATCTCTATCAAAACTAGAGCCTGAAATACCATTATCTTCATAGATGTCAATTAGATTATATATATTCTCTTTATCTTCTTTAGCTATATCTATAATCCACTTCTTTAAATTTCCGATTTGTGCTGAGACAGACTCACTTTGTCCTATTTTTTCTGTACTTACCCTTGCATAAATTCCTATGTTCCATACTTTATTCATTTACATCCACCTCTTTTGCTGTGGATGAATAGCATTTATCACTTTTATTATATCGCTTATTTATAATATTTTCTTCTATAATTCTCATTTTATCTTCAATAAAACTGTCAAATATTTTTGTAAAACTCTCTGTGCCATAAAACACATTAAATTTCAAATCTTTTTTCATCAAGATTTCCTCCCAAATATTCCTATTACTATATTTAATAGAAATTTACATTTTTTATAACTAAAAGTAGAAATATTTAAATCAGTATAAATTTCGAAATTTAATTATACCTATAAATATCTTGACTTCTATGTTTTTTTAATTTTACAAAAAATTTAACCACTAAATTGCCTATTACTAAATATTAAGTAAGCGTCAAAAAATCTACGACTACAAAACATACAAAGCTTACTGTTAAAAT
>CAZPRO010000035.1:0-19983 GCA_964588775.1 uncultured Clostridium sp. | reverse complement strand
TCCCATCTGCGCCACACCCCGAAGTCCTTTGCTATTATATAATATTAATATTTGTAATGTCAATAATTCATTTTATGAAAAGATAAAAAATATATCAAAAAGAAGGAATTAGAAAAAAAATATAGAAATAGAAAAAATAAGACTAAAAAATGGTTGTATAAATATAAAATATATAGAAGTATAATTTGGAAAAATAAAATTAAAGAGATTATCATATACATCATAGTCATATACTACCATTGTACTAATTATAAATTAGTGATATACTAATAACTAAGAACGCATGAATATAAAGGAGGGAAGGTTCAAGGGGGACCGATTATTAATGAAAAACAAAGTGCTTGCTACTATACTAGCAACAGTAATCGTTATGGGGACTGCAATGCCATCATTTGCAACACCTACTGACCAAGAACTAAAGAATACTAGGCAAAAATATGCGGAAATTGAAAGTAAGATAAATGAAATACAAGATAAAATATATGATTTAGATGCAAAAATTGAACCGCTGCAGTTAACAGTAGATAAAAATAATAAACAAATAAAAAATCTTAATGACACAATTGATAACACAACTAAAGATATTGAGCAGACAGAAAAAGATATTGATACTTTAGATAGAGCATTGGGTCAAAGAGTTAAAGCTTTATATGATTCAGGCAATTTAGAGTTTAGTTATTTAAGCTTTATTTTTGAAGCTGATTCAACAAGTGATTTCTTCTCAAGAATGGGAGCTGTAGGTAAAATTATTAGTAAGGATAAAGAATCCATAGAAGAAATTGTACAGAAGAAAGATGAATTAAATGAGCAAAAAAAATCATTAGAAAATAAAAAGACAGAAATTGATAAGTTGACTAAAGAAATACAGGTATCTTTAGATGAATTGGATGGGAAGAAGAAAGAGCAGGAAGTTTTAGTAAATCAAGCTAAAGCAGAACAGGCTAAATTTGATTCTGAATATCTTGCAGTAATTGAAAGAGAAGTAGTTCAAAGCCAGTTTAATGCTATAAGTTCTAATAGTAGTATTTCAGATTTGGAATCTGTTATATCACAATTAAGAAATATAAGAGATAACCAAATAAAGAGTCCAACAGTTAAAGAAGAAATAAATGATAAAATAGAAAAAGCTAAGACAATTGTTTCAGAAAAGAAGGCAGCACAGGCAGCAGCAAATAAAGCAGCAAGCAGAGGAAAATCATCTTCTTCATCTGTTAGTGTTCCATCAGCTAATTCTGGAAGTGTTCAATCAGTATTGAACTTAGCATACAGTCAATTAGGAAAGCCTTATCAATATGGTGCAACGGGTTCAGAAAGATTTGACTGTTCAGGATTTACTCAATATGTTTACAGAAATGCAACAGGAGTTGATATATCTAGAACAACATATTCTCAAATTAATGTAGGTACACCAGTAAGTCAAAGTGAACTACAGCCAGGAGATTTGGTATTCCCACATTCAGGTCATGTTGGAATTTATGTTGGTAATGGACAAATGATTCATGCACCACAAACTGGTGATGTTGTAAAAGTAGCACCTGTATATAAATTCTATGCAGCAAGAAGAGTTTTATAGAAGAAAATAATAAAAAGTGTTCTTAATTAGTATTAAGAGCATTTTTTTTACATAATATAAATTATTTTTATAGTTCAATTATTACATAACTAATGTTATAATAAGGTTTAAAATTAACAGTGTAGTATAAATGAGGAAAATTAATGGATAGAAATATAAATAATGATGAAGTAATTGATGATTTACAATTAAAAGGTTTAAGAATTATACAAAAAAATAGTGGTTTTAAATTTGGTGTAGATGCAGTCCTGCTATCAGATTTTTCAAAAGTGAAGACTAAATTTAAAGTTATTGATTTATGCAGTGGAACAGGAATTATTCCTTTATTAATTTATGGAAAGTATAATCCTCAGCACATTTGTGCAATTGAAATTCAGAAAGAAATGTGTGAAATGGCATCAAGAAGTGTAAAATTAAACAATCTTCAGGAGAAAATTGACGTTATAAATGGAGATTTAAAGGACTTAAATTTACTAAAAAGTTTAGGAAGATTTGATGTTGTAACAGTAAACCCTCCATATAAATTGAATAGTTCTGGCATTGTAAATCCTCATGATAAGCTGGCTATAGCAAGGCATGAAATATTATGCAATTTAGAAGATGTTATATTGGCAGCTAGAACTTTATTAAAAGATAATGGAAGATTATTTATGGTTCATAGACCTGAGAGACTGGCAGACATATTTGGATTAATGAGAAAATATAAAATAGAACCAAAGCGTGTTAGGTTAGTTTATCCCAAACAAGGTAAAGCTCCTAATATAGTATTAGTTGAAGGACAGAGAGATGGCGGTGCTTATTTAAAATGGGATGAACCATTATATGTACATGAAGAAAATGGGCAATATACACAAGAAATAGATAGAATATATGGGAGGATATAAAATGGAAACTGGAATGTTATATGTAGTTCCTACTCCAATAGGAAATTTAAAAGACATTACTTTAAGAGCCATAGAAGTATTAAAGGAATGTGATATAGTTGCAGCTGAGGATACAAGACAGACTTTAAAACTTCTTAATCATTTTGAAATTAAAAAAAGTCTTATTAGTTATCATAAATTTAATGAGCAGAATAAAAGTGGAAATATAATTGATCTATTAAGAGAGGGAAAAAATGTTGCTATTGTATCTGATGCAGGAACTCCAGGAATATCTGACCCTGGAAGTGTAATAGTAGGTAAATGTATAGAGGAGAATATTAAATTTGAAGTTCTGCCTGGAGCAGCAGCTATAACTACAGCTGTTGTATATTCTGGTCTGGATACAACAAAATTTGTTTTTAGAGGATTTCTTCCAAGGGAAAATAAAGAAAGAAGAGCTATAATGGAAGAACTTTTAGATTATAGAGATACTTTAATTTTTTACGAAGCACCTCACAGGCTTGTTGATACTTTAGTTTTTTTAAGAGATAATTTTGGAAATAGGAAGATTGCTGTATGTAGAGAATTAACTAAACTTCATGAAGAAATTTTTAGAGGTACCTTAGAAGAAGCCGCAGAATATTTTAACATTAATAAACCTAGGGGAGAATTTGTTCTAGTAGTTGAAGGAAAGCAGATTGAAGAAATAGAAAAAGAAAAACGGAAGGTATGGGAAGGACTTACTATAGAAGAACATATAAAAATGTATATGAACCAGAATTTAAGTAAAAAAGAAGCCATAAAAAAAGTGGCTAAGGATAGAGAACTGCCTAAAAATGAAGTTTATAAGTTTTCTACTGAATTGTAAAAAAATAAGCAGCATCATTTGATACTGCTTATTTGTGTTATCTGCTTTGTTTCATTTCATCTAAGCATTTAACGCAAATATTTTTACCTTTGTAGTTTATTACATCTCTAGCATCTCCACAGAAGATACAAGCTGGTTCATATTTCTTTAATATTATTTGTTCACCATCAACATAAATTTCTAATGCATCTTTTTCAGCAATATCTAAAGTTCTTCTTAATTCTATAGGGATTACAATTCTTCCTAATTCATCTACTCTTCTTACTACACCTGTTGATTTCATAAAAAAATTCCTCCTAATTACACAATTCGACATTCTACTTTACCATATTACCAAGAATGTAATATAAAGTCAATATTAATTCAAGATAATTATAAAAAATACAAATTTCAACTTATATGAGCACCTTATGTAAAATATACTACCAATTTTTAGAAAAGTCAAGTATGTATACAAATTAAATATTAAGAAAATTTTAGAAAAGTTGAAATTCTTGGAGTTTATTCATACCTATATATTAAAATATAGATATATGACTATATAAACTATAATAAAAATTACAAAAATAAGAATTAACTCTATAGCAATCATATCATATCATATTTTTTAATTAAATAAAAATTATATAATTTGAGAAAATAATAAAGAAATTATTATTTTTTTGATATTTACATTTAAAAAATTAAGAAATTAAAATATAATAATTGTATATTTTAAATAATTTAAAAAATTAATAATAAAATTAAATTGTTCCAGTAAACTTGTAATAAGTTGATTAATACTATATAATATAGAGAAGGAATGGAAGAGGTGAGGTACATAATATGGATAACAGATTTGATTCGAATTATATAAAAAGATTAATAGAAGAAATGGCAAAGAGCAGTTCAATTGCATATGATGACTTGCCTAAATATGATTTATTTTTATCTCAGGTAATTGATTATCTTAATGATAAATTTCCAAATGAGAAATTTACAAATAATATAGTTCAGAATTATACTAAGAGTGAAGTTATAACCAAGCCAGAAGATGGAAAAAAACGTGGCTATACAAAAATGCACCTCGTTCAGTTAGTATTGCTTAGCTATATGCGGCCAATTTTAACTACAGAGGAAATTAAGAAAGTATTTAGACTTGCATTTAATGAAATTAATGATAGAAGTGATGATATATTATCATGGGAAGAAGCCTATAAGGTTTTTGTAAGTATTCAAGAAGAAAGCTTGGATGATTGTTTTATTTCTTCTATGACTAATGAGCAAAAACTTGAAGATATAATTAAGCAGTTTAATTTGAAAGATAAAGATGAAGAACGAATAAGAATATTTTTATTAGTTTTATCATTAATAGCTCAGGCTAGTGTGATAAAGAAATTAGTTCAAAAAATAGTTAATGAATATCATACTGAATAAAATATATACTATAGGATAAGGTACTTGTAAGATTAATAATTTTATGAGTGCCTTATATTAATTTGTTAGGAGTTATTGAAATGAACAATATGCAAATCAATATAAAGGAATCAGTACGAAACTTAGTTGAATTTTGCATGAAAAATGGTGATTTGGATAATCGTTTCTCAACTAGTGCAAGAGCAGTAGAAGGAACAAAAGCACACCAAAAGCTACAGAAAGAAAATGCTGAAATATATGATAATTATAAAAGTGAAGTGTATTTATCCTATGATTTTAATGTGAAAAATGTTGTGCTGTCCATTGAAGGAAGAGCAGATGGTATTATTATAGAAGATAACAAAGTAATTATAGAAGAAATAAAATCTACATATAAAAAATATAACTATATAGATGATTTGAATGAACTGCATTGGGCACAGGCTAAGATTTATGCTTTTATATACTGCATTAAGAATAATACAAATAACATAATTATAAAACTGTCTTATGTTCAGTTAGATAATAATGAAGTAAAATCTTTTGAAAGAAATTTTTCAAAACAGGATTTGATGGAGTTTACATTAAAAATAGTTAATGAGTATATAGAATTTGCGTTGATAACATATGAAAGAAGAAAAAAAAGAAATGAATCAGCCAGAATAGTTCCATTTCCCTTTGATAAGTATAGAGTAGGTCAAAGAAAACTTATAGAAATAGCTTATAATACAATAAAGCAGAAAGAGATACTTTTTGCACAGGCACCTACAGGAATAGGAAAAACAATTTCTACAATTTTTCCAGCAGTTAAAGCATTGGGACAGGGAGTGGGAGAGAGAATAGTTTATGTAACTTCAAAAGTTATTAATAGGACAGTTGCCAATGAAGCAGTAGAAAAATTAAGAAAAGAGGGGTTGAATTTTTTAAGCATAACACTTACAGCAAAGGAAAAATTATGCTGCAATCATGTATTTGATTGCAATCCTGAAGTCTGCAGATATGCACAGAAATATTATGAGAAAGTTAAAATTCCCATAAAAGAAATTATTTTAAATGAAAGTAATATATCACAGGAAACTCTTCAAATATATGCTAAACAGTATGAAGTATGTCCTTTTGAATTATCTTTGGATGTATGTATGTACTGTGATGTAATTATAGGAGATTATAATTACATTTTTAGTCCAAGAACATCAATAGGAAGGCTTATTGAAAGTGATGGAAATATAGTACTTGTAGATGAAGCACATAATCTTATAGACCGTTCAAGGGATATATATTCAGCAACCCTAGAAAAAGACACTATATTACAGTGTAAAAAAATAACTAAAGGTAGAGTTAATTCAATATTAAAAAAAATTAATAGTTTTTTTATTGATTTAAGAAATGAATGTATCCACAGAGAAACAGAAAGCTTTTATGAAAAAGAGCAGCCTAAAGAATTAATAAAACTGCTTAGAACATTTTTAAAAGAAAGTGAACAGTTATTGGCTAAAGGGAATAAATTTGAAGGTTATAATGATGTTTTGGAATTGTATTTTGAAATTTATTCTTTTGTAAATATTTCTGAATTATATAATGAAAATTATGTAACAATAATAGAAAAAAATAGTAATAACATAATATTAACTATATTTTGCATAGATCCATCTACAAATTTAAAAAATTATATATCCAAAGCTTATTCAACCATATTTTTTTCTGCAACTCTTTCTCCAATAAATTATTATATAAAAATGTTAGGAGGAGATAATAATACATACAGGGTAAGACTGGATTCTCCTTTTAATAAAGAAAATTTAAATGTATATCTATCACCTATTAATATAAAATATAATTATAGGCAAAAGACAATTGATAATGTAATAGATAAAATTAACAGTTTTGTTAATGACAAAATAGGAAATTATATAGTATTTTGTCCGTCATATGCTTATTTAAATATGCTGATGAATAATATACATCAGAACCATTTTGAAAAATATATACTAAAAGAGCAGAAAGTAAACATGACAGATGAGGAAAAGAATGAACTTTTAAATGAATTTAAAGAAAAAAGAAATCTTATTTTATTTTGTGTTTTAGGTGGAATGTTTGGAGAAGGTATTGATCTTCCAGGGGAACAATTAATAGGAAGCATAATAATAGGAGTTGGATATCCTAAGATAGAAATTAGAAATGAAATAATTAGAGAGTTTTATAACGATAAAGGATATGAATATGCTTATATTTATCCAGGTATGAATAAAGTTCAGCAAGCAGCAGGAAGAGTTATAAGAAGTGAAAATGATAAAGGAACAATTTTGCTTATAGATGATAGATTTGCTGCTAATAAATATAAGGTATTGCTTCCTCTTGAATGGTATCCTATTATGAGATATTAAAGATAAATTAACAAAAAGTTTATTTATCTAGTTAAGTGTGCTAAAATATTCATGTTAGATTTAAGTTTTATATATTTGTTTAAAAAGTTAAAATTAAGTATGAAGCAAGGCTTAAATATATGAAAAGATATATATGTTTATTAAGCCAAAGGAGCGATAGAAATGAACATACCATTAATTGATTTGAAAGCTCAATATAAGTCAATTTCAAATGAATTAGACAAAGCAGCAATAGATGTCTTGTCATCAGCTGCATATATTATGGGCAAAAATGTAACTGAATTTGAGAAGGAATTTGCAGAATACATAGGAGTAAAGCATGCAATTTCTGTAGGAAATGGAACAGATGCTTTAGTTATTTCGTTAAAGGCACTTGGAATAGGACCTGGAGATGAAGTAATAACTTCAACTTTCACATATTTTGCATCAGCAGAATGTATTTCAGCAGTTGGTGCTACACCTGTGTTTGTTGATGTAGAAAAGGATACATTTAATATAGATCCTTCTAAAATAGAAGAAAAAATAACATCAAAAACAAAGGCTATAATACCAGTTCATATATTTGGACAGAGTGCTGACATGGAACCTATAAATAAAATTGCAGAAAAATATAATTTAAAAGTTATAGAAGATGCATGTCAGGCGGTAGGTTCTAAGTATAAAGGAAAAATGATAGGTACATTAGGTCATATGGCTTGTTTTTCATTTTTTCCAACAAAAAATCTTTCATGTGCTGGAGATGGAGGAATGATAGTAACAGATGATGATTCCATTGCTACTATTGCTGCTGCTTTAAGGACTCATGGAAGTGGGGAAACAGGACAAAAGGCATTTAATTTGTTAAATAATACAAAGGAAGAAGTAGAAATATCTAAAAAAGGTGATGATACTGTTTATAATCCTTTAAAATATTATAACTATTTAATTGGATTTAATTCTCGTTTAGATGCTATTCAAGCAGCATTATTAAGAGTGAAATTACCACATTTAGATTCTTGGAATGGAAGAAGAAGAGAAGTAGCTTCAATATATAATGAAAAATTGAAGGATTCAAATGTTGTAATTCCTTCAGTAAGAGAAGAAAATGAAATGATATATCATCAGTATGTTCTTCAAAGTGACAAGAGAGATGAAATGCTTGCAGTTCTTAAAGAAAAAGGTATAGCAACTGGAGTTTATTATCCAGTACCATTACATTTACAGAAGGTTTATAAAGATTTGGGATATAAAGAAGGAGATATGCCTGTTGCAGAATATTTGTCTCACAGAACATTTGCTATACCAGTTTATCCAGAATTAAATCATGAACAGATTGAATATATAGTAGAAAGTATAAAGAATGCATAGGTGTTTATTATGAAAGAAGAGTATTTTGTACATGAATCTAGTTACATTGACAATGATGTAAAAATAGGTAAAGGAACTAAAATATGGCACTTTTCTCATATAATGAGTGGATGTGAAATAGGAGAAAAGTGTAATATTGGGCAAAATGTTGTTATTTCACCTGGGGTTAAGCTAGGAAAGGGTGTAAAAATTCAGAATAATGTATCAGTATATACTGGTGTTATATGTGAAGATGATGTGTTTTTAGGGCCTTCATGTGTATTTACTAATGTGGTTAATCCAAGAAGTTTTATAGAAAGAAAATCTGAATATAGAGAAACAAGAATTAGCAGAGGTGCATCTGTTGGAGCTAATGTAACAATTGTATGTGGACATAGCATAGGAAAATATGCACTTATAGGAGCAGGGGCTGTTGTTACTAAAAATGTACCTGATTATGCATTAGTAGTTGGAAACCCAGCGAAAATTTTAGGATATGTATGTAAGTGTGGTGAAAGACTTCATTTTAATGGGGATAAGGCAAAGTGCACGGCATGTGGAGAAGAATATATTAAAAATGACAATATTGTTAAATCATTAAATGAATAATATTAGGAGGTTTAAGATGTCAATTTTAAAAGAACAGTTATTAGATAAAATAAATAATAAAACTGCTAAAGTGGGTGTTGTGGGATTAGGATATGTAGGATTGCCTCTTGCAGTAGAAAAAGCTAATGCTGGATATGAAACAATAGGGTTTGATGTTCAAGATAAAAAGGTTAAGTCTGTAAATGAAGGGAAAAACTATATTGGAGATGTAGTTGATGAAGAATTAAAAGATTTAGTTGCAGAAGGAAAATTAAAAGCTACTACTGATTTTAGTTTTGTAAAAGATGTGGATACAATATGTATTTGTGTACCAACTCCATTAGATTTATATAAGCAGCCGGATTTATCTTATGTAGTATCTTCTACAGAAAGTGTTGCACAATATTTACATAAAGGAATGCTTATAATTCTTGAAAGTACTACTTATCCAGGAACAACTGAAGAAGTTTTAAAACCAATATTAGAAAAAGGTGGATTAAAATGTGGGGAAGATTTCTTCTTGGCATTTTCACCTGAAAGAGTGGATCCAGGTAATAAGCAGTATAATACTAAAAATACACCAAAAGTAGTTGGAGGATGTACAGAAGAATGTACAGAAGTTGCTGCTGCATTATATAGAAATATTTTAGAAGGTGATATTCATACAGTATCATGTCCAGCTGTGGCTGAAATGGAAAAAATATTAGAAAACACATTTAGAAATATAAATATAGGTCTTGCTAATGAGATGGCTATATTATGTAACAGAATGGGTATAGATGTTTGGGAAGTTATTGATGCTGCAAAAACAAAACCATATGGATTTATGCCGTTCTATCCTGGTCCAGGACTTGGTGGACATTGTATTCCTCTTGATCCTTTCTATTTAGAATGGAAAGCCAAGGAATATGACTATCATACAAGATTAATAGAAACTTCTGGAGAAATAAATGATTCTATGCCTGAATTTGTTCTTGATAATGTTATGAAAATATTAAATAAGCATAAAAAGGCATTAAATGGAGCAAAGGTATTGCTAATGGGAGTAGCATATAAGAATGATATTGATGATTATAGAGAATCTCCTGCCTTTAAGGTAATTGAATTGTTGGAGAAAAATGGAGCAGACTTAAAAGTTAATGATCCATTCTGTCCAGTATCTAAATATAAAGATAAAACTTATAATTCAGTAGATTGGAAAGAAGTCATTGATGATAGTGATATAGTAATTATAACAACTAATCACAGCTGCTATGATTATGAAGAAATAGTATCAAGAGCTAAGGTAGTTTATGATACAAGAAATGCAACAAAGAATGTAAAAAATAATAGAGAAAAAATATACAAATTATAATTTATGGGTAAGAGGTAAGAAATGGAAAGTAATGCTTTTATTTCTTACCTCTTACTTCTTGCTTATAAATTGTAATTTAAATAAGGGAAATATAAATATAAATGTAATATAATAATCATAATAATATATAGATTAAATATAAAAAATGGTGATGTTGTGAAGGATGCAAATTTGATTACAAAAAAAATAATAAATTTCTTAATACATTTGATAGTTAAAATAAAGAAAGATGATATTTTTGCCTTATCATCTCAACTGGCATATTATTTGATTTTATCATTTTTCCCTTTTGTTATATTTTTAATGACCTTAGCAGGCTTTAGCAATTTGGAATCTAGTGAGGTTGTTATTGCATTAAGGGGAATCTTACCAGAAAGTATTCTTCAATTGACTGAAACTATACTTGAAGAAGTATTTGATAATCAGTATAAAGGATTGTTAAGTTTTTCTATTATTTTTGCATTATGGACTTCAGCATCTGGATTTAGAGCTGTAATAAAGGGAGTAAATAAAGCCTATAATTTTAAAGAAACACGGTCTTTTATAAAGAGAATATTTATATCTATAGCAGGAATAATAGGATTAGCAACAATAATTTTGTTAGCATTAACTGTAGTTGTATTTGGAAGAATAATTGGTAATTATTTAGAAATAAATTTTGTATATTATGATATTATAGTATATTTTTGGGCTGTATTTAGGTATGTATTCATTTTTTTAATAATGTTCTTAATTTTTTCAATAATATATATTGTTACACCATCTCAAAGGCTGACTTTTAAAGAAGTATTTCCAGGAGCTGTATTTAGCACTTTAGGCTGGGCTTTTTTATCAATGGGTTTTTCATTTTATATAAATAATTTTAGAAATTTTTCAAGATTTTATGGTAGTTTAGGAGTAGTATTCATATTAATTACATGGCTTTTTCTTATTTCCTTCATTTTTATATTTGGGGTAGAAATTAATTCAGTATTAAAAAATAAAAATATAAAAAAGTGAATATTATATGGCAAAGTGGATATAAATTGAAGATGATTAATATTCAGGAGGTATAATTATGAACAAAATAGTATTGATGGGAAGACTTATAAAGGACCCTGAACTAAAGTATACAGAAAGTAAAAATAAAGTATACACTAAATTTGTAATTGCAGTACAGAGAAATTTTAAACTTGCAGATGGAACAAGGGAAGCAGATTTTATACCTATAAAAATATGGGGAAAGAAAGCTGAAGTTATTTGTAAATACTTAAAGAAAGGCAGTTGTATAACAGTTAGCGGCAGATTAAGAACTGGAAGTTATGAAGATATTCAAGGAAACAAAAAATATATAACTGAAGTTGTTGGTGAAGATTTTAGATTTGTTTCTTATAACTTTCAACAAAGAGATACAGAAACAGAGTTGATACATTAATTTGGAATTGGTGTATTAAAAAACATATTTATCTAATGAAACTATAACTGAGTAAAAAAATAAAAAAGTTAATAAATATTATTGAAATTGCTACAAAGTGTGATATAATAATAATGTAAACGATATCTATAAAGGTTTTTCAATTATGGTAATTGTTTTATGAGATTATGAGATTACAGGGGAGAAGAGAGTACGGGGATATGCTCTCAGAGTATTACAAAATGGCTTAAATGCATTTGCATTTAAGCCATTTTGTAATATGTATAAAAAATTATTGATTAAATAAATAGTTTTTTTATAATATAACTAATTTATAGTTTTTTTCGACAATATGTTCTTTAAACAATATTTTTACAAAGAAAATAATAAGCTGATTTAGGAAATTATACAAAGTTTATGTCAATAAAGATAAAATATTTTTTTTATCTATTGTACAGGCTTTGACAATAAATTTTTATTTACTATGTTAACATTAGGGTATAAAAAATGAAAGGTAGTGCAGGGATGAGTGTTTTAGAGGAGTATGGTATAACAAAAAAATATTATGGGATTGAGTATAAATATTTTTACAGGCTGTTGCAGAATCAATATAATGGATATTCAGCATATGGTATAGAAATTGAAAAAAAAGAATATATAGGAATGACAAAAATAGATGAATATAAAGATTCAATAAAGCTAGTATCAACACAGAGGCATGAGGTGAAAACATTATTAATGAATTTACAAAAAAATATAGTTTCTCCAATACATCTGATAGATATTGTAGGAGAATTTGTGGATGAACATGTATATGAATTTGATTTTGGAATGGTAAGAGAAGCTTAATTTAGTAAATTCAATATTTATTTGTATTTATGATAATATATTATTTAGAGGAGATGTATATTATGATAATTGGAATAGGTATTGATATTATAGAAATACAAAGAATAAAAAAAGCAGTTGAAAGAAATGAAAATTTCATAAACAAGTTATTTACAAAAAGAGAAATTGAATATTTTCAATCGAGAAATAATTGTCCTAATGTAATTGCAGGTAATTTTGCAGCAAAGGAGGCTGTAAGTAAGGCAATTGGAACTGGATTTAGAGAATTTGGATTAAAAGACATTGAAGTTTTAAGAGATAATTTAGGAAAACCTATTGTGAATATAAGCGACAATGTTTATAGAGTAATTGGAAGAAGAGATATAATAATTTACATTAGTATATCTCATAGTATTGATAATGCTATAGCATATGCAGTTATGGAGGAAAAATAATGTTAGAGGTATTTTCAGAAAGTGGATGTAAACAGCTGGATAGCATGACCATAAATGAAATAGGAATTCCTAGTATGATACTTATGGAAAATGCAGCAGAATCTTTATGCAATAATATAGATAATAAGGCGGATTCTTTTATCATAATATGTGGTAAGGGTAATAATGGTGGTGATGGATTAGCTATTGCAAGAAAGCTTTATCTAAGAGGTAAAAAAGTAAAAGTAATTATTATTTCCAATGATAAAAAATACACAGATGATTTTACAATAAACTATAATATTTTAAAAAACATATTAACAGAAATAGAAGTTTTGACTACTGAAAAGGAAATAAAACAAAAGCTGCCTAATTATATCTGTAATTATGATATTATAGTAGATTGCATTTTTGGAGTGGGAATAAATAGAGATGTATCAGGAATATATGAGGAAGTTATAAATATTATAAATACCAGTGAGACTACAGTAATTTCTGTGGATGTTCCATCAGGTATGGATTCAAATACAGGAGAAATAAAAAAAGTTGGAGTTAAGGCTGATTTTACTTATACATTTGAAGTTATAAAAAAAGGATTTTTAAATTATAGTGCTTTTAATTATCTAGGAAAATTAAAAGTAGTACCAATAGGAATACCTGATAAAGTAAGAAAGCAGCAAAGTGAAAAAATTTTTATTTTAAATAAAGATGATTATTCTTCAATTATACCAAAGAGAAGTTTATATGGACATAAAGGTAATTATGGCAGAGCATTGATTTTTGCAGGAAGTGTTGGTTTTACGGGAGCCGCTTTTATAACCACAGAATGTACAGTAAGAAGTGGTGCTGGTCTTACAACATTAGTATGTCCAAAAGAAATACAGAATGTTATGTCATCAAAATTAATTGAAGCAATGACCATTTCTAATGATGATGAAAAAATTTATTCTGTTATTGAAAAAAGTGATTCTATAGCTGTTGGACCAGGAATGGGAGTGACAGAGTATAGTGAGAAGCTTGTTGAAAAAATTATAATGAACAGTAAATGCAATTTAATATTTGATGCAGATTCAATAAGAATTTTAGGAAAACGAAAAGATTTGTTAGAACATGTAAAGGGAAGGGCAATAATAACTCCTCATCCTGGCGAAATGGCTGTTTTTCTTAATAAAACCATAGAAGAAATTGAAAATAACCGAATAGATACTGTTATAAATACTGCTAAAAAATATAATATTATAGTTTTATTAAAAGGTTATAATACTATAATATCAGATGGAGATAAAACATATATAAATACAAGTGGCAATAGTAAAATGGCATCAGGAGGAATGGGAGATGCATTAACAGGATTAATTAATGGTTTTTGTGCTCAGCAGACAGGGTTGCTTAATTCTGCACTTATTGGTGCATATATTCATGGCTGTATTGCAGATGAAGTTGGAAGAGAAAATTACATAGTTAATGCACGTGATATTATAAATAATATTCCTAATCTAATAAATAGCATTTTAAATTAGAATATAATGCCTACATTTTTCATAATATTATTAATGGTAATATTTAATTATGGAGGCAGTATGAAATTTGGTAATTTAACTATAAACAAAAGAATTATTTGTATAGTTATGATTCCTTTATTTATAATCATTGCAGTAATTGTTGGAAGAAAAATAGTAATACCAACAAATGATGAAATATTAAATGAAATAAGAAATACTAAAATGTATACATGTGATGTGGAATATACATTTATAAACTCAAAGGAGAATTTTAAAGAAGTTACAAAGCAGTATTATAGATATGATAAGGGTGCAAGAATAGAATTTGATGACTATTATAAAAGAATAAAAATATATGATGGTAGTGAAATAAGAGTAAAGAAGACTAATAATGAAGAAAATACTCTTAATAAGAATTTAGATTGTGTATATCCTTTGGCGTTTTTAGAAAATATATTATCATATGAGATAGAAAAGCCTATAGAAGAACTTAATGAAGAATGGGGAGAAGGTCAATATCTTAAAGTAAATATAGATTATGACCATAGCAACAGATATTTAAGTGCTGGAGAGTTTTATATTGATAAGAAGAAAAAAATTCCAGTGGCACTTAAGATTTATGATAACTTTGGTAATGAACGAATAATTATTAAATATAGTAATTTTAAGCATGAAAAATTAATTAATGCTGGATTATTTTAATATAAGTGATTAAACATTATTTAGAATATAGGTACAAGCATAACCTTGATATCTGTATTCTAATAAAATTAGTTATCATCAGTATTTTAGTCATAATACATAAAAAAGACATTAAAGGATGTTTATTTTGACAAATTGACATATTTTGCAATATAATCATAAGGTAAGAGTTTTACTATTTATGGAGGCGGAATTATGTCAGAAAAGTATATTAGCAAAAATAGCAAAAAAAGTAGAAAAAATAAAGTGGATTTAATAATATATAGTAAAAAGAATAAACTTTCAAATTTACAAGTTATGAGCATGAAAAATGGATATGAGTATATGGCTAAATTAAATTTGGAATATTCACATTTAGGAAGTGAATATTTATTAGAAGATATTGATGAATATGAGGCTTGGATTTGCGGAGTGTGATTTAAGAATGGCTAACATTATAGTAAAACGAGGAGAAATATTCTATGCAGATTTGAGTCCTGTAATAGGCTCAGAACAGGGGGGCATTCGTCCTGTTATTATAATACAAAATGATATTGGCAACAGGTATAGTCCTACAGTAATTATAGCAGCTATAACCTCTCAAATAAATAAGGCAAAGCTACCTACGCATGTTGAGATTTCTTCAGAAGAATATGGATTAAATAGAGATTCAGTAGTGCTTTTAGAGCAGATAAGAACACTAGACAAAAAAAGGCTTAAAGAGAAAATAGGGCATATGACGGAAGAAGATATGAGAAAAGTTGATAAAGCTCTTGTTGTAAGTCTGGATCTCAATTAATATTAGAAACCTGATTGTTTGATTTTAAAGCAGTCAGGTTTTTTATTGTATAAATTTATCAAATTGAAAAATGTAAATGTTTTATAATTGCAAAAATAAATAGAGTATGCTATTTAAATAAAAAAAGTTCATAATTCATTAAAAATCAAGAAAAAGTATATCACAATTTTAAATGATGTATACAAAAGTAAAATTTTATGATAGAATAAAATCATTGTAAAAGAAACATACTAAATGCGAGAAAAATAGTACGGGGGTAGCACAGAAATGAATAATATAACTGAGCTTAAAGAAATGGCTAGGCTAATGAGAAGAGATATTGTATCAATGCTTACAGAATCAGCATCAGGACACCCAGGTGGATCCTTATCAATTACTGATATAATGTCTGTTTTGTTTTTTAAAGAAATGAATATTGATAAGGATAATCCAACAAATTCAGACAGAGATAGATTTGTTTTATCAAAAGGTCATGCAGCACCTGCTTTGTATGCAGCTTTAGCAAGAAAAGGATATTTACCATTAGATGAATTAAAAACATTAAGAAAAATAAATTCAAGATTACAAGGACATCCAAATATGAACGATCTTCCAGGAATAGATATGTCAACAGGATCACTTGGTCAAGGAATTTCAGCTGCAGTGGGTATGGCTTTAGCTGGCAAATTAGATAAAAAGGATTATAGAGTTTATACAATATTAGGTGATGGAGAACTTGAAGAAGGTCAGGTTTGGGAAGCTTCAATGTCAGCTGCACATTATAAACTTGATAATTTAACTGCATTTATAGATGTTAATGGACTTCAGATTGATGGAAATACTACAGATGTAATGAATCCATGTCCAATTGATAAAAAATTTGAAGCATTTGGATGGAATGTAGTAGTCATAGATGGACATAATTATGAAGAAATAATTAGAGCAATTGAAGAAGCAAAGAGTGTAAAGGATAAGCCTACAGCAGTAGTATGTAAAACTGTTAAGGGTAAAGGTGTATCATTTATGGAAAATGAAGCTTCATGGCACGGAACTGCACCAAATAAAGAACAATGTGAAAAAGCATTAAAGGAACTTGGAGGGGAAAACTAATGGGTAATAAAATAGCAACAAGAGAAGCTTATGGTAAGGCACTTGTAAAACTTTCTAACATTAATCCCAATGTTGTAGTATTAGATGCTGATTTATCAAAGTCAACAAAAACAGCTGATTTTAAGGCTGTTGCACCAGAAAGATTTATTAACATGGGTATAGCTGAATCTAACATGATGGGAGTTGCAGCAGGACTTTCTACATGTGGAAAAATACCATATGTAAGCTCCTTTGCAATGTTTGCAGCAGGAAGAGCTTTTGAACAAATTAGAAATTCATTGTGTTATCCTAAATTAAATGTTAAGGTTTGTGCAACTCATGCTGGTTTAACAGTAGGAGAAGATGGAGCAACTCATCAATCAGTGGAAGATATTTCATTAATGAGAAGTATACCAAATATGACAGTAATCAATCCTTGTGATGCAGTTGAAACAGAAGCTGCAATTTTAGCAATAGCAGAATACAATGGACCTTGTTATGTAAGATTAGGAAGATTGCCAGTTAGTGTAATAAATGATGAAAAATCATATAAATTTGAAATAGGAAAAGGAATAACTTTAAAGGAAGGTAAAGATGTTACAATAATTGCAACAGGAATGATGGTAGCATTAGCCCTGGAAGCTAAAGAGGAATTGGCTAAGGAAGGTATTGATGCAGCAGTTATTAATATTCATACAATAAAACCAATTGATAAAGAATTAATTCTAAAAGCTGCTAAAGAAACAGGAGCAATAGTAACAGCAGAAGAGCATAGCATAATTGGTGGTTTAGGATCAGCAGTGAGTGAGGTTGTTACAGAACAATGCCCAGTACCAGTATTAAAAGTAGGAATTAATGATACCTTTGGAGAAAGTGGTAAGCCAGTAGAATTATTAGAGAAGTATGGATTAACTTCAAAATCTATAATTGACAATTGCAAGAAAGCAGTTTCTTTAAAGAAATAATTAAAGTTAGAAGGACAGTATGTAAGATTAATTTCTTATATGCTGTCCTTATTTTTGTTTAATTGACAAAAAATAGTATTTTATTATAATATAAGTTATAGTGCAAATTTTGTAAAAATGTTAGATGGAGGGAATTATATGAATATAAGAATAAAAAAATTGTTAGCAAGTGTATTGTTAGGAATATCAATTTTTTCAGTTAATTGTTTTAAAGTAAATGCAGCAGATTTGTTAGATTCTAATCAATTAATAGAGGTATATGGCGGCGATTTGTCTGGAATTAGAAAACCTAATGTCAAAGTAGATATTGGTTATGGAGATAGAGAATATTATGCTTATACTAATCAGTATGGACAATTAGTAAAAGTAACAGCTAAAAAAATTGTTTTACAAGATGATTCAAGAGAAAAAGTAAATTCTAACGGCAGATATTATGATGATGAAGCAAAGGTGCCTGGAGTTGAAAGTCCATTTTTAGATGAAGGACATGTTATAGCAGATTCATTAGGAGGAGTTTCAAATGCTTATAACATAACTCCTCAAAACAGCACACTAAATAGATATGGTGACCAAGCATATATGGAAGATAGTATAAGAAAAGCTGGTGGATGTACTGACTTTACTGCAATAATAACTTATCCAAATACTACTACACAAATACCAAGTCATTATAGTTATACTTATACAATAAATGGGAATATAGTTCATGATGAATTTGATAATGTAAATCCTGATAAATATAATGCCAATTTAGGCATATATAATAATATAAATAATTCAGCAAAAACTAATACAGGATCAACAACTATTAATTCACAAAGAACAGTGTATTGGACACCTAAGGGAAAAAGTTATCACTATAGCAGACAATGTCCTACATTATCAAGAAGTAAAGTAGTTAATAGTGGAACTATTGCACAAAGTGGAAAAACTGATCCATGCAATACATGTTGTAAATAAAATGAAAAATAGAAATTTAAAAGAGATAGCTTGTTATTATTGGCGAACTATCTCTTTTTTATGATTAAATTACATATTATATTAAATTTTACTAGTAATAGCTTTTTTTATAAAGAATAACTCTATTTTTAATAAAAATAGGTAAGCATTAATGAAAAGTATCCATTCTTGACAATGTTAATAATATCTTAGTTAATATTTAAGAAAATTGTATAACAATAAAAATAATTATTATGTTATAATGGTTTTTGTAGATTTGCATAAAAGTTGCATTTAAATAAACTACTATTACCTAAAAGTGAAAGTATTCACATAATAGAGGAGTGTATAGCATGATTGAATTTAGAGGTATATCTAAGATTTATGAAAACAATGTAAAAGCATTGTCGGATGTAAATGTGGAAATAGAAGCTGGAGAATTTGTTTTTCTTGTTGGTCCCAGTGGTTCGGGAAAATCAACTTTTATAAAAATGCTTTTAAAGGAAGTTGAACCTACCAATGGAAAGGTTATAGTTGCAGATAAGGATTTATCAAAAATAACAAGAAAACAAATCCCTTATTATAGAAGAAAAATAGGAATGGTTTTTCAGGACTTTAGATTAATACCAACTCTTAATGTTTATGAAAATGTTGCATTTGCTATGAGAGTTGTGGAAGCATCTCCTAAGGACATAAGAAGAAGGGTGCCTATGGTACTTTCATTAGTTGGATTATCACATAAATATAAAATGTTTCCTAATGAATTATCAGGAGGAGAACAACAGAGAGTATCCCTTGCACGAGCATTAGTTAATAATCCTTCAGTACTTATTGCAGATGAACCAACAGGAAATCTTGATCCTGATACAGCAATGGAAATTATGGAATTACTTGATGATATAAACAAATCAGGAACTACTATTTTGATGGCTACTCATGCAAAGGAAATTGTTGACTACATGAAAAAAAGAGTTATAGCTATTGAAAAAGGAGAAATAGTAAGAGACGAAAAGAGAGGTAAGT
>CAZPRO010000034.1:15978-20189 GCA_964588775.1 uncultured Clostridium sp. | reverse complement strand
TAGTTAATATTGTATATAAACTATTTTTGCCAAAATGTTTTCCAGTTTTAGTTTTGTATCCCAATTCATTTAATTTATTTGCCATACCTTTTGTATATGTTCTTTTTTTGCAAATTCATTTATAGCTCTTATTTGAGCTTCAATACTTTCTTCTCTTTGGTTATCAGAAGAGTATCTTGCATATATTGCGGCTTACATGTTTTCACTTCCTTTCTATGATAAAATTCATCTTAGTGTTATTTAACACATCTTATAATTATTTCGTCATGTTCTGGTAGCCTATTTTCTATACGTGTTATTTGTTCGGAATTTTATTTATATCCATCTATTAGAGCAGATATAGAAGGTTTAATTTCATTTTCGATAGTGGTATTAGTCTTTACAATTTCTTTTTCAATTTTATCAAATCTGTTATTAAATTCTCCTTTCATTTCTTGTATTTCACTATACATTTTAGTCATTAGTTCAAATAAATCATTGTTATTCTTATCCATATAAAACATCTCCTAATTATTTTTTAATATTTTATTTATGTCTATAATATTAGATTCAGTTCTTAAAGTTTTTATTGTTAATCTGTTTATATCAGATTGAACCTCATCAACTTTATCTGATAATTCATTTACATATTCAGAATTTTGTTTATAACCATCAAATAAAGCTTCAATTCTAGGTTTAATTTCATTTTCCATTGTAATATTGGTTTTTGTTACTTCATTTTTTATGTTGCTAATTTCACCTTTCATTTCTTGCATTTCATTATGCATTTTTTGCATTGTACCAGTTAAGTCACCATACATCTTAGTCATTAATTCAAATAAATCGTTGTTGTTTTTATCCATATCAAACATCTCCTTTTAATATTTTTTTCTTATCCAGAAAAACCTCCTTGATATTCTTTATATTTCTATTGTTTTACCTCTAGCAAATAATTCTTGTTTAACATTTTTAATTTTTGATTGGTCGGTTATATCTCCAACAGTATATTCTCCATGATTTATTTCTTCTTGAAGAATACAAGCTTTTTCTGTATCAGTAGGTATCTTTTTGTTAATTGCTATTTTATTATTTTTACAATGTCCCTTTCGTGCAAGTAAATCAAATTCTCTTACAACATAGCCTAAATCATCAGCAGCAGTTAATAGTCTTTCATACTGTGTCATAAAAAAATTACCCTTTATTATTTCCACAAATCATCATTATCCATAAGGTCATCATCATGTTTAATTTCTTCATCAGTAAAAGTACCTTCTTTATCATGTGATGCTTTTGGCATTAAGTGAGGATTATCTTTATAATATTGTTCTTTCTTTTTACGTGCTTCCAAAGCTTTCTTTTTAGCTTTAGTGAATCCATCATCTTCTATATTATTTGTAGTAGCTGATATTTCATCAGTAGTATTATCCATATATTTAATATTAGTTGTTAAATCATCACTATAATCTAATAGTTTTTCTTTTCCTTTAGCATTTAGTTTATTGTAGTTTTCTAATAATGTTGTTTCTTCTTTTGATAAGTTGTTATTAGAAATATTATTTTTCATATTGTTATATTCAATAATTCCTATTGCTAGTTTATCTGCACTAATATTTAATTCATTACATATTTTTAAGATGTTAATTATATTTGCTTTATCTACTCCGCGTTTCAGTATTGTATCAAGTGTAGAATAAGGCATTTCTATTTTTAACGTAAATTCGCGTAAACTTTTATATTTACTTAATATAAGTTCTTTCAGTTCATTTTCTATTGTATCCAATCTGAACACCTCCTAAATATATGATAATATAAAGTTTTCGATTTTTCAATAATTTTAGAGTTAAATATAAAAAAATGTTTGCTTTTTCGTGAAATTATATTGACATTAACGAAAATTAGATTATAATAAAATTATAGTTCACGAAAAAACATGAATAAAAAAACAGAAAGGAGTTATGCTATATGTTTAATAATTTAGAAGCTGAATTAAAAAGAAAAAAATTTTAAGGAAAGATTTAGCTAAAAGTTTACATCTTACAATTGGAACAGTTGTCTCTTTTAACGTAGAACCTGCAGTATGTTCTTGTTTGAATTTAGATAAATTCACCAACATATTAATATTTATCTCTGTAATAATTAATCTTAAAGGTTCTTCTTGCAAAGTCCATTTTTCAAACATATTTAATGTTGTACAATTATTATGGAAGGAGGTGTGTGTCTATGAATTATATTTGTGAAGTTTCAGGATATTGTCCTATAAAAGATTGTGATATTGAAATTGATGTAAAATATATAAGCGTACCTGTTCTTGGCTCTATAATCCCTTCCATATATAAGAATTATCATCCATTTCTTCAAAACAATCTTTTCCAACATTCTATTATCTGCTGAAATTTTAGTAATAAAATCATTGGTAAATATATTTAATTCTTATGTTCTACATTCTACTCCTACTAAGGTTGATTTTGCTTTCTTCATATTTCATACCTCCATTTAAACGCAATAAAAGCACCTAGTTTCCTAGATGCTTCTTATTACTATTTATTATACTATATTTATATTCTGTTTTTTCTCATATTTTTATCAAATTTTTATCAATTAATTTAACGAACATTTCTTTCTGTTATTCTTAATTGCTCTTTTAATGCAGCTTGTAAAACTTGTGAAAAGTTAATTTGATTCTTTTCTGCTAATTTATTTAACCATTGTGGAATAGTTAAAGTTTTCTTTACAGATTGATTTTCAATAGCTGTTCTATACATTGGCATATACACTTCAATTAACATTGGTATTTGATTTTTATCCAAATCTATTATTTCTATTGGTGTAGGATTTGGTATATCATCATTATCATCTTCCATCCCATAAATGTGAAGTCCTAATGCTTCTTTTGCCATTTCAACAGCTTTTTCTGTGGTATCTCCACATGAAAAACATCCTGGCAAATCTGGAAATTCAATTGAGATTCCATCATCTTCATAAGTGAAAATAGCTGGGAAAACATATAAATCTTTTTTCTCCATAAACACACTTCCTTTATATATAAATTAAAAAGGTTGGGGATTAGTTTAATGTAATCCCCGCTTGTTTAAAAATACTTTTTACTGTTTTTTGCGGTAAATCCTTGTTAGGATGTGGTACTGTTACTTTTCTTTTTTTAGTAGGATGTTTATATTGATGATGGTCACCAACACAAGCAACTTCATACCATCCATCAGCATTTAGTATTTTTATAAGTTCTCTTGAAGAATATGATTTCATCAAGAACCCTCATTACAATTATATTGTAATACGTATTATAATACGTGTCGATATAATTTTGTTAAAATCAAGTAATTAAATTAACTAACGAAAATTACAATATAAAAAATGGGATAATTTTATGGGATTTTGGGATTTATTTAAGCCTAAAGAAAAAACAGATGAAAAATTGTTAAAATTACAAAATATTGTTTATGACACTGACTATAATAAAATTTCTGGATATCTGCAAACCAATGATTATAGTGGATACAATAAAGTTGAATATGTGAAAAGACTTTATTGCCTTGTGCATATACGAAGAAAGTTCTTTGATATAATTACAGAACTTAATGGGGAAGCCCTTAAGCAGTCACTTGCAATAATAGGATTTAATTATTGTGAAAAACTTTATTCGATAGAAAAAGACATTCGTGAACAATATAGTGGTTCAGATAATTATTATGATGATCGCCATAGAATATGACTTGAAAAATCATTACCTATATTTTTGTTGAACTATTTACATTAGAAAGTGAATAATTGTTGATGATATTGCAGTAATAAAAGTAATGAAAGATGGTCATGAAGCAATGAAAGAATTTGCAAATCAAAAATAGATTTTGGACAGATAGATCCAGATGAAAAAGTTAATGGATTATTAGGATTGGACTTTTTTAGAGAAACAGGAATTGTTTTAGACATAGCTGATTTAAATATGGATGGAAAAAAATAATATTTTATTAAATTGTAAAACAGTACATAAGCTACATTTAAGAAGCATTAGGTGCTGTTTTTAATTTTTTGAATTACATATGATTTTTAATGCTTCTGAATTATCTTATAACAAGATTCTAAAATTAAAGGAAAATATTGAGAATATTAATGGATTTTTAGTTGGAATATCTGATATAGCTTCTCAAACTAATCTTTTGGCACTTAATGCATCAATAGAAGCAGCAAGAGCAGGCGAGGCAGGAAAAGGGTTTGCA
>CAZPRO010000034.1:0-15878 GCA_964588775.1 uncultured Clostridium sp. | reverse complement strand
ATTTTTAAGATTGAAAGAATTGATGAGCAAAATTTTTAGATATGGATATAAGGATGGTTCAGTTTGGCTTTGATGAAACTAGATAATACAATTAAGAAATCCTTGATTTAAAAGTTTTTACTACCATCATAAATTGTTGTCCAAATGGGACAAGAAAAACTGATTAGGACAGACAATTTCAATTGTGCTTGTTATAATTGTGTGGAAATATGCAGATGGCACATTTTAATTTTGTAGCAATGTTAGTGAAAACTAACCAGAGGAGGTAAAAATGAGTAATAATTCAAAGTATGATAATGATGGGCTTCAGTATGATGCGAAAAAGTGGAGTGGTAAAGATTTGATTAATATTGGCGTTTATACAGCTATTTATCTTGTACTTAATATAGTTTGCTCCTTTATAGGTCTGGTGCCTATTCTGATGGTATGCTATGCGTTTATTGCACCAATTATTGGGGCAATTCCCATGATGATTTATTATACTAAGATTAATAAATTTGGAATGTTATCAATTTCCGGAATTATTTCAGGAGCAATTACAGGGTTAAGTGGAATGGGAATTTACCCTTTTATTTTCGCAATTATTTTTACAGTATTTGCTGATTTGATATTGAAAGTGGGAAAATATAAAAGTGTAAAAGCAATTATTGCCAGCTATGCAGTTTTTTCACTATGGATTTTAGGAAACTTTTTTCCGATTTTTATAAATCCTACAGGATATTTTGCAACAAGACAAGAATATGGACAGGAGTATGCAAATGCACTGGCAAGTTTTCTTCCATTATGGATGCTGCCAGTTATGGCAATAGGAATAATAATAGCAGGAGTTATTGGAGCATATGTGGCAAAAGCAATCAGTAAAAAACATTTTGAAAAAGCAGGATTGGTGTAGAAAACAATGATGGATAATGAATTACTTCTACCATTCAAAGAAAAAAAATATGTTCTAAATATCCAAACAAAAATTATATTGTTAGTTATGATTTCTGTGTTTGTGCTTGGTGGATTAGGAAATAATATTCCATATTTACAGCATATTGTATGTGCTGCGATTTTTATATTAATGTTTATTGCGGGAAAAATCAAGCCGGTTTTTAGATTTGGAGGAATATATTTGATTATTGTGGTTCTTTCAGAATATGTTTTTCCGGGAATAAGAGGAGGAGCTCAACTGTTTTTAGTGGCCATGACCATTATTTTTGTAAGATTCATGCCTATGGTATTTGCTGGAGCCTACATTGTTTCAACAACTACAGTTAGTGAATTTTCAGCAGGACTTAAAAAGTGGCATATATCTGATAAAATAATAGTTCCCTTCTGTGTTATGTTTCGCATGTTTCCAACAATTGCTTCAGAATTTAAGAGTATAAATGATGCCATGCGAATGAGGGGAATTACATTTGATTTAAGGCACATTGGCAGATTTGTAGAGTACAGAATAGTTCCACTCATCATCTGCGTGGTTAAGATTGGAGATGAACTATCCCAGTCTGCTATGACAAGGGGATTGGGTGGAGATGTAGATAGAGTGTGTGTGAATCAAGTAAAGTTTAAAATGATTGACTATCTTATGATAGTGCTTTATCTCACTGTTATTACATTATGGATTTGGTTTTCTATAAAAGCATGATAAGCAGAGGAATGAAGAGCAATGAAGAGAAATGAAATGATTGATATACAGAATTTAAATTTTAAATACAAGAATTTAGATGGTGGTACAGTTGATGATATTAATTTGTCTGTTAAGCGGGGAGAAATTATCCTGCTTTGTGGAAAATCGGGGTGCGGTAAGACAACTATAACAAGACTGATTAATGGACTGATTCCACATTATTATGAAGGAAGTATTGGTGGTACTATTATAATAGATGGAATAAATGTGAGAAAAACTGAGTTGTACAAAATTTCCCAGAAAGTTGGAAGTGTGTTTCAAAATCCAAGAAGCCAGTTTTTTTGTGTAGATACTTCAGGTGAGATGGTTTTCGGCTGTGAAAATCAGGGGATGAATCCAGAGGATACTTTGACACGGTATCTTGATACGGTACATAGATTTCATATTGAAGACTTAATGGGAAGAAACATTTTTATGCTGTCAGGAGGAGAAAAGCAAAAGATTGCCTGTGCATCTGTTTGTGCTACCAGTCCGGAAATTATTGTGCTGGATGAACCTACCTCCAATTTGGATGTGGATGCAATAGATGAATTGGCACATATTATTCGGTTATGGAAAGAAGAAGGAAAGACAGTGATTATTGCAGAACACAGATTATATTGGTTAAAGGATATCTGTGATCGTGTGGTTTATTTGAAAGATGGACAGATTGACTTTCAAATTTCCATGGAAGAGTTCCAAAAATACAATAATGACCAATTAAAAGAACTGGGACTTCGAACATTAAATATTGATTCGCTGGTATATTCTATTCCGATAAAAAATGAATCAAATGAAAAAATTATACTGAAAGATTTTCGATATCGATATAAAAAGGAAAAAGAATATGCATTGAATATTGAGAAATTGGAAGTACCGGAGAATTCTATTTTAGCAGTTATTGGACATAATGGTGCTGGAAAAAGTACATTTTCTAGATGCCTTTGCGGGTTAAATAGAAATTTTAAAGGAACTGTTACATATCACGGAAAAACAAAGAAAAAAATTATGGACAGCACTTACATGGTGATGCAGGATGTAAATCACCAGTTATTTTGTGAGACTGTAATTGGAGATGTTATATTAAAACAGAGAAATGTGAAACAAGAAAGAGCAGAACAAGTTTTGAAAAAATTCGATTTGTTGGAATATAAAGATAGACATCCTATGAGTTTGTCTGGAGGGCAGAAACAGAGGGTGGCAATTTCAGCAGCAGTGTTAGCAGATAAGGATATTTTGATTTTTGACGAACCCACCAGCGGACTTGATTATGATCATATGGAAGAAACAGCAGAAATGTTGCTTTCATTCCAAGGAAAAAAAACAGTTTTTGTAGTGACTCATGATTTGGAATTAATTTTAAAATCTTGTACTCATGTGATACAGATTGAGAAGGGCAGACTTCATGATATCTATAAATTGGATCAGAAAGGGGTAGAAAAATTAAAGAAGTTCTTCATTACTTTCTGATCTGAAAGAAGGAGGATGACAAATGGAAATAATTGAGGGAGAAAAGCCTGTTGCACAAAGTGATGGCTGTAGTGTATATCAATTTCGTAATGAGACTGGAGAAGGAACCATTACGATTTATGAAGTTTTTCATGGAGTTTCACTTGCTTATAGTGACTTCCACATGAGTTACTATGATTCCCAATACAATCCCAACAAGGATATATTTTGTATTGACCATTGTAGAGAAGGCAGGCTGGAATACCCTGCAGGAAATGGTACCTATTCTTATGTGGAAGCAGGAGATTTAAAGTTTGACCGTAGACTTACCCATGTGGAGCGATTTGAAATGCCTCTGTCTCATTATCATGGGGCTACAGTGTTGGTGGATATGAATATTGCTGAAAAATCCATTCATGAAGAAATTAAGGATTTTCCTGTAAATATAAGGGGATTGCAGCAAAAGTTCTGTGAGGGAAGTTATCCCAAAGTGATTCGTGAGCCTGATTGTGTAGAACATATCTTTGGTGAATTGTATCAGGTGCCAGAAAAAATTAAGAAGGCTTATTTTAAAATAAAAATATTTGAGCTGCTTCTATATTTGGACGCTTTAGAGATACCAGATTCACCTGATGAGAAGCCATATTATTATAGAGCACAAGTTGAAAAGACAAAAGCTCTAAAAAATTATTTAACAGAGCATATAGAAGAGAATTTTACACAGGATGAGCTTGCAAAGCAGTTTGGAATTCCCATTACAGCTATGAAAAAGTGCTTCAAATCTATATATGGTATGCCTATTGGAAACTGGCTTTTACAGTATCGGATGAACTATGCAGCGGAGGTTTTGTTATCCAATAGTGAAATCAGTATTGCTGAGCTTGCTGGAACCGTAGGCTACGACAGCTCTAGTAAGTTCGCACTTGCATTCCGCAGAGTCATGGGCATGTCACCTACAGAATATCGCAGTAGAAAGACCTGCTAAATCTTGTTGTCCAATCGGGACAAAAGAGACGAAACAGGGCAGAAAATAAAATTGAGAATGAATATAATAAGAACAGTTAGAAAAAACTAATTGTTCTTATTTTTTATATGAAAGGAGTTTTAATATGAACGAAAAAAGAAAGCAGAACTTTCTTTCCTGTCTGCTATCTTATGCGAAAGAAAGTAAGCAAAAACTGGTATTATCCATTATTCTTTCTGTAATAAGCATTACGTCAGGTCTTGTACCATTCTATTGCTTTTATAAAATAATATGTTTATTTCTTGACAGTACTGTTACAAGGAATGGAATAGTATTTTGGAGTGCATGGGCACTGGTGGCATATATTGTGAAAATTGTATGCTTTGGTTTATCCACAACTGTAAGTCACTATGCAGCATATCATATTCTGGAAGGATTAAGAACACGATTGGCTGACCGGCTTTTACATGCACCACTAGGTGAAGTGGCAAAACATAGTATGGGTGAGCTGAAGGATGTTATGATTGAAAAAATTGAAGGTATTGAGCCGCCTCTTGCTCATATGGCACCAGAGGGAAGTGGACATATTGTTCTTCCTATTGTGAGTATGATTGCACTTATAATAATTGATTGGCGACTATTTCTGGCATCACTGATTACCTTTCCGTTGTCTTTTGTCTGTATAGGACTAACTTTTAAAATTAGTGGAAAAAATTTTGACAAGTACAATAAGTCCATTACACAGATGAACAGCAATATTGTGGAATATGTGGAAGGAATTGAGGTTATAAAGGCATTTGGTCGGGCTGGAAAATCCTATGAGAAATTCTCATCAGCAATTTTGAATTACAAAGTTTTCGTACTAAAATGGTTTTCGTCTACATGGGTGACTATGAAACTGGCTTTTGCCGTGTTTCCTTCTACATTGCTAGGTGTTCTGCCAGTTGCTTTAATGCTTGGAGCATATGGCACAATTACAGAAGCACAGGCAGCTCTGGCAGTTATGCTTTCTTTGTCTATGGTAAGTTCTTTAGCAAGTCTGGAGGTGTTTGTAAATGAGATAAAAAAAGTGCAGATGACAGTAGAAGAGTTGCAGGAGTATTTGGAAATGCCAGAACTTCCAGAAAAGATTAACCCTGTTCAATTACCAAATTATGATATGCAACTAAATAATGTTCATTTTGCTTATGAGGAAAATGAAGTGATTCATGGCATTGATTTAATGCTTCCAGAAGGCAGCTTTACTGCACTGGTAGGACCATCAGGAGGAGGGAAATCCACTATAGCAAAGTTAATTTCAAGATTTTACGATGTGACAGATGGAAGTATTTTTATAGGAGGGGTGAATATTAAGGATATGCCGTTGTCACAGTTATCTGATACCATCAGTTTTGTGGCACAGGACAATTTCTTGTTTAGATGTTCCTTGAAAGAGAATATTCGTATGGGAAATCCACAAGCAAGTGATGAAGAAGTTTATGCTGCTGCAAAAGCAGCACAGTGCGAAGAATTCATAATAAAGCTGCCCAAGGGATATGATACTCCAGCAGGAGAAGCAGGAAAGAGACTTTCTGGTGGAGAGAAACAGAGAATTGCTATTGCCAGAATGATGTTAAAGAATTCTCCAATTATTGTGTTGGATGAAGCTACTGCATTTACGGATCCGGAAAATGAAGATAAAATTCAAAAAAGTATCAGAGAACTTGCAAAAGGAAAGACATTACTTGTGATTGCCCACAGACTTTCCACCATCAAAAATGCAGATAATATTGTGGTGTTAAAGGATGGTGCCATATATGCACAAGGAAGACAGGAGGAACTCTTAGAAAGCTGTCTCATGTACCGTAATATGTGGGAAGCACACATTGGGGCCAAAAACTGGTCAGTCAGCACAGAGAAAAAGGAGGCGGTTAACCATGTTTAAGACCATAAAGCGAATTATAGACTGGTGTGGTGAATTTAAAGGAAAGTTATACATAGGTTTTGTTTTTTCATTCTTTTCACACATGTTTGGTGCTATGCCCATTATGGTGGCAGCATATACCATTGGACTTCTGATTACTTCAAAACAGATAGGAGCAGCTTTTGATACCATATGGGTAGTATACAGTTTCTTGATGATTGCAGGACTTGTGATTCTTCGATTTATTTTTGATTATATGCGTTCAAAATTTCAGGAAGGAATTGGCTATGAGCTGGCTGCTAAGGACAGACTAGCCATAGGAGAGGCATTAAAGAGGGTATCTTTAGGGTATTTTCAGCAGAACAGTACTGGAGATATTTTAAATTCCATTACAACAGGACTTAATGTTTTAGAAAATATGGGAATTCGTATGATTGATAATTTTGTGGGAGGATATTTGAATTTTCTGGTAATATTTTTGTGGTTGTTATACTTCTCTCCTTTGACAGCATTGATTGCATTAGCAGGAGCTGTAACCTCGTTTTTGTTTTTGATGTTGGTATCAGCACACAGTGTAAAAAATGCTCCAGTAGAGTCAAAAGCAGGAAAAAATCTTGCTAGTGCAGTATTGGAATATATTCATGGTCTTCCAACTGTAAAATCTTTTGGTCAGGGTGGAGCAGCTATGCAGGCAATGAAAGATGCAGCAAGTGAGAATCGTCATATCAGACTGAAAATTGAATATGGTTTTACCCCTGCAAACTGTGGACATCTTCTCATGTTAAAACTTGCTTCTGTGGCACTTGCGGCAGATGCTTGTTATCTTGGACTGACAGGGAGAATGGAACTTCCAGTTATGTTGATGTTTGTATTTTTCTCATTTAGTGTCTTTGCTCCTTTAGAGCCAATTAGTGATAGTGCTCACGTGCTTGGTGTGATTGACATGGCAATGAATCAGATTGATGCATTGAAAGAAAGTAATTTTATTGACAGTAAAGGGCAGGATATCAAGCTTTCATGTAGTGATATAGAATTTGACCATGTATGCTTCGGATATGATAGCCAACGTCAGATTTTAAAGGATGTTACATTTAAAATACCAGAGAAAACTACAACTGCAATTGTAGGATCGTCTGGTAGTGGTAAAAGTACAATCTGCAATTTGCTTGCTCGTTTTTATGATGTAGATGGAGGACGTATTATAGTGGGTGGACATGATGTTCGTGAATTGACTTGTGACAGTCTGCTTTCTAACATCTCTATGGTATTCCAAAATGTTTATCTTTTTAATGATACTATATGTAATAATATTTGCTTCGGAAAGCCGGATGCAACAGAAGCAGAAATGATTGCTGCAGCAAAAAAAGCATGCTGTCATGACTTTATCATGGAGTTGCCCAATGGTTATGATACAGTAATTGGAGAAGGCGGTGGAACGCTCTCTGGTGGTGAGAAACAGCGTATTTCCATTGCCAGAGCTATGCTAAAAAATGCACCTATTATTATACTGGATGAAGCTACAGCAAGTGTAGACCCGGAAAATGAACATCTGATTCAAAACGCCATTTCTGAGCTTACTTGTGGTAAAACAATAATTACCATAGCACACAGGCTGGCAACCATTGAAAATGCTGACCAAATTCTTGTAGTGGATGATGGAAGAATTGTGCAGAAGGGAACACATGAAGAACTGATTGCACAGGAAGGAAAGTATTTGGAATTTATTAGAGTTCGACAAGCGGCAGAATGCTGGAATATAAAGTGATTTAATTAAGAAATAATGTTTATAAGATTACAGTATTGGTATTTAACTTTTGACAAAGCCATTTAAGATGATAAAAGTCTTAAATGGCTTTATTTTATGGATAGAAAGGTATAATGCACAGGATAAGAGTTTATATATAATTTAACTTTTAGGTAAGTGCTTTTTATTTATTCCCAAGGAAAACTTTAAACTAAAAGAAGTTATAAGGTATAATATATATGTTTTTTAGTAAGATGTAATTATAGAAATGAGATTTATAAAAAGAGAGGTTTGTTTTAAAATGGAATACATAAAATTAGGAAACAGTGATTTAAATGTATCAAGAATATGTCTTGGATGCATGGGCTTTGGAGACTCTAGAAATGGAATGCATAGCTGGACTTTGGATGAAGAACATTCTGCAGAGATTGTGAAGACAGCATTGGATAGTGGAATTAATTTTTTTGATACAGCTATTGGATATCAGAATGGAACATGTGAAGAGTATGTAGGTTCTGCAATAAAAAAATATGCAAAACGTGATGACGTTGTTATTGCAACAAAATTTATGCCAAGAAGTGCAGAGGAAATATTAAATAAGATTAGTGCTGCAGAACATATAAAAAATTCTATTGAAGCAAGTTTAAGTCATTTGCAGATGGATTATGTTGATTTATATATTTATCATATGTGGGATTATAACACTCCAATTGAAGAAATAATGGAAGGACTAAATAAAGTTGTAAAAGAAGGAAAAGCAAGATATATAGGTATATCAAACTGTTATGCGTGGCAGCTTGAGAAGGCAAATATGATTGCAGAGCATAATGGATATAGTAAATTTGTATCAGTTCAAAATCACTATAATCTTTTATTCAGAGAAGAAGAACGTGAAATGACTAGCTGCTGCAAGGATGGAAATATTGCAATGACTCCTTACAGTCCGCTTGCTTCAGGCAGACTTGTAAAGCCTTCTACTGAAATATCAAAGCGTCTAGCAGAAGATACCTACGCAAAAGGTAAGTATGATGCTACTGCAGAGGTTGATAAAATTATAATTGACAGAGTAGCAGAAATAGCAGAAAAACGAGGATTAACAAGAATTCAGGTGGCACTTGGCTGGCTTCTTACTAAGGCAGCAGCACCTATATGCGGTGCAACAAAAATTTCTCATGTACAGCAAGCAGTTGAAGCGGTGCATGTTAAGTTAAGTCAAGAAGAAATGAACTACCTTGAAGAATGCTATGTGCCACATAAGCTTGTTGGAGTTATGGGAGCAAAGTAGACAAAAAATGTTATATTATTTCATGCAAACGTGTTATTCATAGTTTTTCAATTTAAGTAATAAAGTAAATTAACATAATATTTTACAAAACATTAATAGCTGTGTTAAAATTACATTCAATAAAGGAAAAATAATACTATAAATAAGGTGGTTAGTTTATGAGTGGAAATATGATGGCTAATGAACCTAAAAGAATATGGAGGCAGGAAAATAATCCTTATAGAAGTCTTATTTTTTGGGGATGGAATAAGGAGAATAATCCGGCTTTATTAATTCTTTATGGAGTTCATGAATTTAAAGAAAAAAACAGTTATTATGATAATAGTGGTTTTGAAAGGTTTGAAAATACACTAGATGATAATGTGACTTATACAAGTTATATAGTATTCAGAGGTATAGAGGGACATCTTCCTTCTTTTGAAGCTGTAAATATTGTAGAAAATCCTGGATGGGAAGATAGAGGGCATAAAGCTGAATATCCTAAAATGTATTATAAAAAGGATTCTAGAAGTACTGGATGGTATAGAAATTTAAATACTAATGGAATATTAAATGATTATATTAAGCTTCAAGAGGGCTGTGGAATAACTATTCCTTACTTTGAGGAATTTTCTTATGAACAGCTTGTTAAAAAGGTTTTAAGTTCTGGAGTTGATTTTCAAAACTTTAAATTTGCACAAAATCCTAATGAAATTTTAAAAATTTCTGAAGAAAACAAAGAATACTTTGAACTTTTATGTACAATAATGAGTAATAAAAATCTATATACAAGAAAGAAAAAATTAAATGAACTTATGGATTTATGTACAAGTGATGAAGTGTATAAATGTATATTTAATGTTGGAAGTACAGAACTTATAAGTGGATTATTGCTTGAAGCTGCAAAGAGAAATATAACTTCTTTTAAAGAAGAAGCAGAATCAATATTAAATCATACATATAATGATGAAGTTTATAATACATACAAGTCATATTTAGATGGACTTAAAAGATGTGCACAGCTTTATATTAATTCAATAAATGAAGAAAAGAGAAATGAAAGAAAAAATTGGATAAGGGAAAATGTAGATAAAATAGATCTTAACCTTATAAAAATTGATGAAAAAAAAGTTTCAGAAGGAAAAATTTTAAATGGTATAGCATATAGAAAGCTTTCATTGCAAGGTTTTTTTGGTGAGTTTCTAATTAAATATGAAAGACAAGATAATGGACGCTGGAAGACTATAAAAATAAGACGTGACGGAAGATATGCAGAGGGTCCATTTAATGATGGAATATTTTTGGATTTAAAAGTATTTAAGAATGTACTTCAGGAAGCTGAAATATACAAAATGACAGATGTTATTGGGAAGATAGCCTATTATATTGATGCACCAAGAATGCATTACTATTTTAAAGGAAACAGCCTTGGCAGAGCTTTGAAATATTATAAAAGGTACTTAAGAAGAATTATAGAGGATTATGGAAAAAATGATCCTGACAGATTTATGGAAGTTATGAAGGTTTTATTTACAAGCTATACAGAGCATGACTTTTTATGCAAGTTTAAAGGAAATTTTCAATTTAATTATTTTATAAAGAACATATTATATTATGATTTTAAAGAAAAGCCTCCTATAAGCGACTGGGACAACTGGGAGAAAAGATATGAGTGGATGAGCAATGATCAGCTTCTTAAACTTGAGGGAAGATATGAATTTATGAAGGAAGTCTGGGATAATCATCTTGAGGATGTATTGTATATTGCCTGCCATGCCAAAGTAAATACCATATTAAAGGCATGTTATTTCATTTTAAAGGAATCAGATAAATTAAATGATTTAGTTTCACAAATGACTTATGAAACTCTTTTAAATCTTAGTGAAGCTGACTATGAACCATTGTCAGAAATGTTTATGGAAGTTCTTAAAGACAGACTTAACAAAGAAGAAAAATTCCAATTTAAAATAATGTGTACTCTTATGAATACAGAAAATGAAAATATTATAGCTGCTGCAATGGATTATTTTAAGAAAACAAATGGACATATTCAGCCAGATAATATTGTGGATTTACTATTCCTTAATAATGTAAACAGGTGGACAGAATATGTAGTAAATAATATTAATGAAATTAAACCTTCTGAGTATATTGAATTTATAAAAGCACTACTTAAAAATGCAGATAAATTTAATGAGTATTCAGTAGAACCTGTTAAAGAAATTACTGATGCTTTAAGTGAATCTGTAAATAAAATAACTGCATTAGATATGATTAATAAAAAAGAAATTCTACAATATGCAGTAAATTCAATTTTAGAAAAAGGATGTATGGAAAAGTTCCTGGAAAAGTATTTAGAAGAAGTAATTTTTGCATTATCTTATGATGAAATACAAAGTTTTATAAAAGATATGGAATTCCAAAACATAAGAGAATTTTTAGAATGCAGGTACAATAAAAAATCTGCAGTTACTATAAGATTAAGTACAAGAAACAATATGATATTAAATACAATATACTCTGTTTATAAAAATGTAATTCCTTCAGATAGTTCAATAATAGGAATATTAGAAAATGGAACTTCAAAGCTTATAAAAATCCTGTTTGAAATTATAGAAGTTAATGAAGAAGAATTAAAACACAGATTTTCTACAATACTTTTATTATTTGAAAGTGAAGTTATAATGCTTAATAAAAAAGCTGAAGATGTATTTAATAAAATGGATGAAGAATCTAAGAAAGATATGCATAAAGTAATAATTGATTCTCCAGTAGAAAAGGTTTATGAATATGGTCTTAAAAAGTTAAAAGAAATATATGGTGACTTTGTTCCAATGGAATTTATTATGGGCATGATGCAGCATACATCATCAAAAGTAAAAGGATATATTTCAGATAAATGTGAAAACATATTAAAAAATCTTGGTGGCGGAAATGAAGAATTATTTATTTATTATGTAAAAACATTACTGCTTCTTCCAAACAAAGTACGTAAAAACAAAGATGACATATATGATGCATTATATGATTTCTGCATTAAATATAAGGAAAGAAGAGCAGAAATTGAAAATATTCTTATGGATATGGGTGGATCAAATATAATTAAAGATAGTGAAAAAGCTCTTGTTATTTTAGCTAAAATAAGAAAGGAGGAAGCTGTATAATGAAAATAAAATATGACTATGCAAGTCCTTCACAATGCTTGGAAAATGAAAATGGAAAAACTCTTGGATTAAGTGCCGATTTAAGCCGTGAAGAGAAAGTATCATTTTCAGGAAAACTTAAACATCCTTTAATTTTCAGGGATGCCATGCTTATGCTTAGGGAAATAGTAATTAGTGATACAACTCCTAAAAAGAAGGAAAGAGTTGAATTTTTTCAGTGGCTTGAAGGAGAAATTGAAAGAAGAATTGTAACTCATGAGCAGTATATGCCTCAGGTAAGAGATGAGCTTAAAGAAAATATGAATAAGCTTGTTGATGAAATGAAGGAAAAGGATAAGGAAATAAAAAACCTGTCTGCTTTAAGAAATGAAATAAAGAAGGAAATTGATGAAAACAGCATATGGCAGGATTACAACAAACTTGAAAGAAACTTCTGGAATTTTATTAAGGACAGAGATTATGATTTATGGTTTGTTCTTGATCCTGTAATTACAGTTCATAAAGATATAGTATCATTTGAAGCATTTTCAATAGATGAATCAACTTATGGATGCCTTTCAGTGAATATGGATGAATTTGAACTTATTAAAAAGCCTGCTCTTGGTACCACAAACATTGATTTCAGCTTTAAACTTGCAAGAGAAATGGAAAGATTCAGAACATATAATGAAGTTAATTTAAATGTAAACCCATATGGCTTTACTGTAGATAATGGCGTCATGCCTGATCATGTTGAAAAAAAGATAGACCTTCCAGAAACATGGATAAAAGGATTTAATCAGGTATCAGCAGCAGCAAGTCTTGGAGGAATAGATTTGAAACTTACAAAAGCTGATATGTATGACATATGTGCATTTTTAAGAAAGCATAAAGAAAAAGAAAGTCCAAGATATATGAAATGGATTTTAGAACCAGGAAAAAATATAAAAATACTCTTTGAACCATTTAAAAAAGTTCTTACTCTTCAGTCAGTTTATAATGGAGATAAAAAGAGAGAAGAAAAAATATGGGGCAGAAGAAGATGGCTTGTTATAGAAAAGGTTCTTCCTCTTGCAGAATTTTTTAAAGTGAGACTTTTAGGCTTTGGAATGCCACAGTTTATAACAGCCTGTATGGGAAATATGAATATGACCATAGGGTTCACATCATGGTCATCTAATGACTGGGTTAAGGGCACTGCTTTTAATATTATGGCCGGATTCATAGGTGAAGGCTGCTATAAAGAAGTGTATAAGCTTTTAAAAGAAAAAAGAGCACTTTCCATAGATGAAATATGCAGTGAACTTGGTGCATATTCAAAAAGCGACTGTAAGGCTGGAGTTGGAATGCTTTTAAAAAAAGGTGAAGGATATTATGATCCTGTAAATGACAAGGTAAGATTTAGAAGACTTATAAATGAAGAACTTCCAAAAGAAATGTATGAAACAACTGAAATAGAAAAAAATGTACAAAAACATATTGATGGAAGTTTAGATAAATTTAGAATGAGTATAAATGAAGATGGAGAATACAAATTTACTCATTGTATGAAAACACCAAATCCTAAAAAAGGCAAGTGGGCATATTATAGAACTCCAGACTTTGACCGTGAATTTGATGATACAGAAACTGAAATGAGCATTGATATGGATGGCGCAATAACTCATGTTAAATGTAACTGTAAAACATTTAAAAAGGGTGCAGGAAATATTTCAGAACCATGTGATCATATATTAGCTTTATATTTAATTTCTAATAAATTTTTAAAGGTGAAGCTGGATACGGGAAAAGAATATAAAATTAATGATATAATGGAGGAACTGCTATAATGGATAATGTTAATAATAAAGAAAATTATAGAAAAGCAGTGAATTCAATGGGAAAAAAAGAGTTTACACTGCTTAAAATGCAGGAATATGGATTTTGGCCTAAAGACCTTCCTACACCATATGAAAGGCAGAGAAGTGAAACTGAAGAAGAATATAAAAAGAGACAAAAGCTCTTAAAAAAATATGAAGAAATAATAAATAATATAGACAAGCTCTACAAAGAAAAAGATTCTATAAATAATAAGCTTAAAGAACTTAAGAAAAAGTATGATGAAACATGGGATTATGAAAAAATAAGAAAAGATGTTTCACAAATTATAATGAAGGAATCTATTGAAAGACGTAAAGAGAAAAAGAGATTAAAAGAACTTGAAAAGAAAGAAAAATCTAATGCATGGAAAAAAGTAAAGGAAGAAAATATTGTTTATATAGGAAAAGGATATTCAAAAGCTTTATTTCTTAAAGAAACTAATGTTGAAAATCTTGAGAAATTAAATCTTCCTGTTATAAAAGATGACAAGGAACTGGCAGAGTTTTTAAATATTGAATATAAACAGCTTAGATATCTTACATACCATAGAGATGTTGTTAAGTTTGATAATTATGTGAGATATACAATTCCTAAGAAAAAAGGCGGAGTGCGTAATATTGCAGCACCAAAAAAAATACTAAAAAATGTTCAGAGAACTATATTAGATAAAATTTTAAGCAGAATAGAAATTAATCAGTGTGCTCATGGCTTTATACAAGGAAAATCAGTTGTAAGCGGAGCACAGGTTCACAGCGTAAAAAAGGCTGAACTTTTAATAAATATGGATTTAGAAAATTTTTTCCCCACTATAACATTTGAAAGAGTACGTGGAATGTTTGAAAAATTTGGTTACAGCGGCTATGTATCATCACTTCTTGCAATGATATGTACTTACTGTGAGCGTATAGAAATGGAGATTAAGGGAGAAAAGTTATATGTTAAAACAAGTGATAGAATTCTTCCTCAAGGTTCTCCATGCAGTCCTATGATTACTAATATTATCTGCAATAAACTTGATAAGCGTCTTAATGGACTTGCAAATAAATATGACTTTGTATATTCAAGATATGCTGATGATATGAGTTTTAGTTTTCCAAAGGGCAATATAATATTAGAATCTTCTGAAAATGATAAATCCGATAAAAATAATGACTTAAATATAGGAAAGATTTTAGGAATAATTTCTAAAATTATAGGAGAAGAAGGATTTAATATAAATAATGAAAAGACAAAGTTTTTAAGAGAAAATAATAGACAGGCCATAACAGGAATAGTCATAAATAATGATGAAATTGGTGTGCCAAAAAAATGGATTAAAAACTTAAGAGCAGCAATACATAATGCTTCAAAGCTTAAAGAATGTGGTTCTAATATACCTGATAATGTAAAAAATGAGATAAAGGGAATGGCTTCATGGCTTTCTTGTGTAAATAGGCAGAGGTATTCAGTTATAATAGAACAGTGTGAAAATTTAATTAAATAGTAGGTAATTTCAATATATTGCCTTGAATATTTTAGATAATATGATATAATATAAAACATAAAGAAAAGATTAAACATAGATTTCCTGGCCTTTTTGCTGCAGTGTTGCGCTGTAGTTGTAATTAGTCAGATATACACCATTAAGTTATGCGCAATTTAGCTCCAAACACTAACTGTGCACATTAAAAATCTATCCTTCGGTTATGTGACAGTTAGTGCTCGGAGCCTAAGTGTCATAACTGAATATTATGAATTGTTAGCAGGAAATCTGTATTTACTGGGACTGTTGCACTAAGTAAATTAGTGCAACAGTTTCTTTTTTGCATATAAATTAGAATTTGTCTTTTTTATTATTGCCAAGAAGAAGTTACTTTTATTAAATTTACACAGAATTTTTTAGACAGCCTAATATGGTAAA
>CAZPRO010000033.1:0-20200 GCA_964588775.1 uncultured Clostridium sp. | reverse complement strand
TCAGATGTTTGTACTAGTTCATCTATGTTTGTCTTAGTATAATAATTATTATTTAAATCATCTGACATTTTAGTTGTTTTTTGGGTAATTGCTTTTATTTCACCGCTTTGCTTATTAACTTCTATTTGTGTATTTCTTAAAGCTTCTTGTAAACTAACATTTTGTTTTGTCTTTATTTCTTGTTCAGTTAATGCTGGGCTTTCAATAATACTTGTAAATTCACCATCAAAAGTAAAATTATGTTTTAATACATAAGTATCAAAATAATCAGTTAGATTAGTATAAATTCTAATTTTAGAACCTAATTTTAAAAATGGTGTTCCATAATATGTTGTTAGTTTACAATCAACATATTTCATACCTTTAACACGATTCCATATATTAGTAATTGCTAATTCTCTTAATTCAGCATTATATAAAATATAATCTTCGCTAATTGTAATTGAATGTTCTCCATTTTCTGTGATGTTTTCTTCATCTTTTATAGTTACATTTTCATCATCTATTTGACTATTTTTAATAATTAAACAATTTATAGGGCCACATACAACTTGTCCACCATCAACAGTTGCATATAATGCTTTTTCGCCATCATTATATTCAAATATATAATCTGGTTCTTCACTATCACTTAACCAACATAAATCAATTTTATTTGTATCATTATCTATATCAATAAATGAGCATGCTATTTTAGCAACCGTTTGTAATACTGTTCTATTACTCTCACCATTAGTAAATGGATTACTTGTAATAGGAATTGTACTATTGATAAATTCTGTTGTAACTGGAGTTAACCCTAATTGATTACACACATCTATATAAAGGTCTGATACTGTCTTATCACCGCTAGAATAATCAATATTACATACATATTTTGTATCCAAATTAGTATATAGATCGTCATATGCTGTAATTTGACTATAATTCGCCGTTATTTCGTTGTTTGGACGTTCTACCTTATATTTACCCATATTTATATATTCGTTGCTTAAATCGGCGTATTTTACCCCTATTTGAGCTTGTATGGATTTATCTACCAAATTGTTTTGGTCTGCTATAAAATTTGCTTTTAAACATTTAGCATGTACTGAACCTATAATATTACCATCTGCATAACAACCACTATCTATTTCTATACTTTGCAAACTATCTGAATTAGTTATTGGTGTATCAATTCCGTCAACTATGATTTTTCCTAATCTATTACTATTTACTCTTTTTTTGCATTCATTTATAAAATTATTACTTACCATGCCATACCTACAATTCTATAACTGCCTGAGATGCTGGATTATATAGTTCTACAATTCCGTCTGGTGTTATATAAGGTAGCATTGATTGTGCAACTCTATCACCACGATAACATCTAATATTTTGCCATTTTTTTGTAAATGGATTTAGGAAATCAACACTCATAGTTGGTGCTTTAATTATTTCAGCATAAAAATCTACTACTTCATCTTCAGTAAGAGGTCTTGATACTAAATCTATTCGCCATTTAGTATTTATTACATTAAGTACCATAGTACCATCTGCATTAGTAGTATCTCTACCACTATTTTTAGATACATCATACCAAGATATCTTTGTATTATTTGATAAATATTTAGATATATCTACACCATTTAATTTAACCTTCGATACTACAAGTACTGGACCTGCTAATACATATTTATAGCCATTTGATGTAAATTCTTTTATCATTTATTTCACCATCTTTCATTTTCCCTTGAAAGAAAGTGCTACACTTTTATTATTTTATTTGATATAATTTGATTAACTTGCTAGTACAGAAGTAGAAAGGATCAAGTATGAAGAAAATATTATTAATTGTAGTATGTTGTTTATGTTTGTGTGGGTGTGGGAATGACTTTGAAACCTCAAAAATAAAAACGAATATAATTAAATCCTTTAATGATGTGGATACCGTTGTTAGTGGTTCTATTAAAAATAATTCAACAAAAACATGTGATGCTTTGTGGGTTGTAATAGAATTCAAAAGCAATACTTTAACTACTGATGAAAATATAAATATAATTACTAGCAACTTCAAGAATGGTGACATAATTAATTTTGAAGAGGTAATACATCATAAAGATTACGATGGATATACTGCTAAATTCAAAAACATTGAATGTTCAGAAAGTTTAAATACTAACTGAACTTTTTAATAAATAGGAATATCTATTGGGCAAACACCAGTTTGTTTTGTCTTTTGATTTATCCTATCTACAACTGTTCCCTCATCTGTATGAACATGAACTTCTATTTCACCAGATTGCCCGTTAAATTGGCTCATAGCACTATATACAGCGTTATATATGGCACTTGCTATTTGTGATTGATTTAATACTTCTGTTCTTCCATTTATATGTCCTACAATTTCAGCTCCGTGTTCTCCAGCAACAAACATACTGCCATGTGATGGAGCACCACCGTTTGCATATTGTTTTATATTTTTCCATGTACCACCATAAAATACACCACCATCTGCTTTCGTAGTTAATCCTAAAAATTTACCTATTCCATCAAATAAAGTACTCAACCAAGAATTGGTTTTCTTTTTGGCTTGAGATGTATCTGCGTCTATTTTTACGGTTGCCTTTTGCACTTCTGTTTTTATGTTTATTTTAGGATTGTTTTGTTTTATTCCTTTTTGAAGTTCAGATGAAATATTATATCCTTTGTCATACATTTTATCCACAATCTTTTGTTGAATATCCGTTGGCAATTGGCCAAAATTTTCTAAAAATTTATCTTTATTTGTAGTTCCTAATGTATACCAAGCTTCTGCCAATTCTTTTGATATTTTCCCATCTTTAACTTCTTTTGTTTGGGATGTTAAAGAACTAATTGTTTCATCTAAACAAATATATGCTGACTTTTTTAGTTCTTCTGGAATTTCTTCACCATATTTTTCTTTATATGTAGCTAATACTATATCAGCTGTTTCTTGTTCTTTTTTTAATCTATCTGCAAGCGATAGTTTTACTGTTTCTCCATTTTCAACATAACTATCAGTAAATTGTTTGACCGCTTTATTAATTTCATCATAGTTTCCATTAATTATTGCTTCTTGTAAATTGCTGTATTTTGTTTGTTCTATGATATTAGTTTTATATTTGTTAGTTGCATCTGTGGCAGTATCTTTCCATTTTTTTTCTTCTTCACTTAATTTTTTTACTTCAGTTTTTAATTCTTGTTTTTTTATCTTTAAGTCTGTAGTAATTGGTAATCCAGCTTTCATATAAGCATTTATTGTTTCCTCTACATCTTTTAATTCAGATTCTGCCGATTCTAGGTCTTTAGCATATTTTTCATGGTTTTTTACTGCCGTGTTTTTTTTGTCCCAAAGTTCTGTTTCTTCTTTTAGTAACAACGCATATTTTTCTTCTCCAGCTTCAGCTAAAATTTCAGCATTCTTAGTTTCTATTGTCTTTTTTATCTTTTTTATCAAGGTGTCATAATTCGAAATTTGTCCATTAGTTAATTCATATTCTATTCCATAAGCACTTTTTAATGTTCCTAAAATATAATTTGCTCTTTCTTCATAACCTTTTTTTACTTTACCATTTGCATCAGTAATAGATTCTAGCTCAGAAACTAAGGTTGAGTGTGCTTTTGTCATCGATAAATTAGCATTAAGATTTTCCTGTATTGCATCGTTTTCACTTTCTAAAGATTTTAAATATTCATTTATAGAATCTCTTTTTGAACTATCTTTGTTTATCATTTTATCCATTTCAGTTTGATAACCTTGCATAGCAGATACAAGATCTAATAATGCTCCTGCAGCACCACCTATAACAGCTCCCCACGGACCAAATATTGCACCAATTTGCACTCCACTAGCTATTGTTGTAACACTGCCTGAAACTAGTCCTAATGCATTAGCTAAATTTAACCCATCCGTTGTCAAACTTTCCATTGATTCATGCACTGCATACATTCCAGTTAAACCAGTTACTAATCCACTTACAGCTGTCTTTGCACCATTCATTGCTGTACCAAGTTTATCTATATTGCCATAAGAATCTTTTACAATTATGTTTTGTTTTCTCCAAGCATCTATACCACTCAAAATTCCATCTTTCAAATTGCCAGATAATTTAGTATAAATTCTAGTATATTGTACTAAATTAAGCATATTTGTGCCAAGTGACTTGAATGGTGTTAGAATTGTTTTTATTATTTTACATAAACCACTATTCCCAAATACAGTTACAAGTTTTTTACCAACGTTCCATAATTTAGTAGCTCCAACAACAAGACCTAACCCAACAAGTATTTTTCCTTCTGTTGATAATCCTTTAAATGATTTCCACATGTTTTTTAATGTTGTTTGTATACCTTGATATTTAAATGATACTTTACCAGTTAATGGGTCTATTTCTTTTGTAAATCCTAGCCATTCCATTATTCTATCTCTAATTTCAGTAGCTTTCATTTTTACTTTATCCATACCATTGTCGTAGCCTTTTATAGCATCTAATAATCGTTGGTCTATTCCACCACTTATATCAGTGCCACTTCCACTATCTTTATTCTCATTGATATTATGTATTTCATCCCAACCAAAAACTTGTCTTTTTAGTTCTTTTGCTTTCTTTGATGCATTATCAGCACTATCTGCAATACCATCATATATACCTTCTTGACTTGCAATACCAGTATTATAATCAGTTAATTCTATACCAAACATGGTTGCTATTGCGCTTGATACTTCTTTTATTACCATTAAGAAAGCATTAGCATATGGTAATATTTTTGCAAATGTGCCTATGAACAATGATGACAATGCTACTTTTGCTTCTACTAATTGTTGTTTGAATATTTTTAACCCATTACTAGGGCTCTCTAAATTATTCGCAAAATCCCCCATTGCTACTTTTGCTTGTTTCAATGTGGCTAGATATCTTAATATTTCTTTTTCAGCTTGAGATAGATTTTTTACTTGTTCATCTATACCTAATGAGTCCAATATTGGTTGTAAACTATTATAAGTAACATCCACGCCATATGAGCGAAGAGGTTTTGTTTGCATTATATTCATATAAGTTCGCTGCACTTATACCGTTCTCTTATGAACTGCTATATATTTCTATATAGATTAGACTATATCTTCATCTTTTCAGATGTTCCCCACTTCCACTCGCTTGAGTGTACTCCGATGTCTCGGATAGTCGTTAGCGGTTTCTTAACAATATTTCCATATGTAATTTTTGTGTTGTTGTTTTTCTCCACGGCATACTTCTGAAATATGTCCTTGAGAAAATCCAGTTTGTCTTTTTGCTTCATTTGCTGATGGATAAATTTTAATTAAATTCATATCATATTGCGCAACTTTTTTTGAACAACCATCGTTTTTCATATTTCTTAATCCATTCTTTAAAGCATGATTATTTTGATCTTTTACTGTTGCCCACTCCAAATTTTCAACGCAATTATTCTTTTTATTACCATCTTTATGATTTACTGTTGGTTTAGAATCATTATTTGACATAAATGCTTGTGCTACTAATCTATGAACAAATCTAAATTTTCTTTGTCCATTTTGAGATAATTGCACACGTAAATATCCATCCTTATCTTCTCTAAAATTGCAAACTCTTGGTATCTCATATTTTCTTGTGCTTGCAGGGTCTGTATATTTTATTCTTCTAACCCTACCTATATTTGATACTTCATAATTATCAAAATCAATTATTATTTTCCATTTTTCTTTCATAAGTTATCACCATCTTATTTGTATCAAACAATTTACTACACTTTCACTACACTTTTATATATTGTTAAGACTTCCGACGGGATTGCCTTCAACATCACTTGTTAAGGTGTTCCCCGTTTTCAAGGAATTATTTTTGTATATCATTTCTAATATACCGAGCCATTTAATTAACCCGCATATACACCTGCTCTTAATGCTTCTGCAACTTTATCTTCACTTTTGTTATATAACGATGCCAAATCATATGTTAATTTAGTCATTGTTTCAGACATTATTGCAGAATACTTATCTTTTATACCAACTGTTTCACCCATTGATTGATATATACCTTGCATATAAAGAGTTTCTGTTTTATTAGTACCAAATGTTTCATTAAGTCTATTTTGGAATTTAATTGCTTCTAATCCTAAATTAGAAAACATTTTTTTACCATTTTTTTCAGCATTATCAAATACAACATTAAATAAGTTTAATTGTTCAGTATAATCTATTGCTTCATCCATCCAACCTAACAATTTCTTTGTTATACTCTTAACACCAGTAAATGTAAAAGCATTCTTAAAAGCATTGCCCAATTTATTGGCACTATTAGTTGCTTTATCTGTTGATGATTTTACTGAATCTATCGTTTTAGATGTGTTTTTAATTACACTATTAGATGTATTTATTTTTTGACTAATACTTTCAACATTTTTATTTACATTAGTTAATAATGATACCAATTTATTGACTGTATTAAGAGCTTCCTTAGATGATGATTGTATCTGTAATTCTAATGTTTGTTCATTCATTATTTTCACCTACCTTTATGGTTATTCCCTTTTGGTAGTGCTACTTTTTCTTATTGCATTTACTTGGGCAATTCTTGCCTTTATATCTGCAACATTCATTTCTATTTGTTTTTTCTTCTTTTCTTCGGTCATTTCTGCCCTTTCAAAACCGTATGGTTGTTTAGAATATTCAACCTTTGATTTACTAAAAGCATTACATAAGGCAACACTTAAAGCTTCATAGAAGTAAGCACCTTGAAGCCAAGCGTTACTATTAAATATTTCTTGTTCTTCTTTTTTCTTTGTATAATAAGAAAAACGGTATGCCCAGAATAGGTCTGGGTTATCTTCCCAAAACTCTTTCACAGACATACCGTATGTTAATGCCATAGGCAATAAATCATAAAACCAATCTGTTAAGTTTTTATATTGTTTGCCTTTTTCTTCATTATTTTCATCTATGCTTCGATTATCTCTAGTTCCTCGTCGTTCTCGTTCGAGTCTATATCGGCTAGGGCATTCATAAAATTTTGGTATTCTTCAATTGCAAACCTAATTACTTTAACTGCTTTCTTGCCACTTTTTTCATAAGTATCCATTAATTTAAACGCTAAATTAGGATTAACCTCTTTATGATTAGCAATGAATAAACTAGTCCAAACTAAATCATAAAATGTAATTGGTTTTCTATCAAATTCTTCAATACTAAATCCCATTGCTTCTAACCATTTTATACTATCTCTATTCATTTCTAAAGTATAATCTTTATCATTGATTTTTAATTTTAATTTTCTCATTGTCTTTCCCTACTTTCTTACTAATTTGTATCTATTAATGCTGTTACTTCTTCTACAGATTTATCTGAAATTTGAGTACTTGGAACTGTATGTAATGTACATTCAATTACACCACCAACTGATACTTCATTTCTCCATGTTTGACAAATACCTGTATATAAAGCACCTGTTCCATCTGGGTATTTAATTAAAATATCTTTAGCTGTATTATCACATACTGCTTTTACAGCTGTTAAGTTTTCAGAAGTATAGTTATATGTAAAGTCCATATCTCCTGTGTCAGGTCTATCTGGTACATATACTTTTGCTGGGTCACTAGATGTTGTTATTTCTACTGTTCCACCTGCTTGTCCAGTTGCTGGAGCTCCTTTTACTGCTACTAATTTCTCTTTTGGGAATTTAGCATCTGCTGACTTTTTAACTCTGATTTCAATTCCTAAATCAATCATTCCTTGCATTTTATTCACCTCTCATTGTAATTTCTTTCCCTTACAATTTTGAAGTGCTACATTTATTGTGATTTGGGCCGTATTTTTATGACGACCTGCATCGATACCGAATATTTACAAGCTTCGGCGAGCTCCCTATACAATCACTCTATACAGGGTAGATAACCAATTTATCTAATCCATATTTTGTATCTAATTTTCCAGTTATATTAACTATATTTCTATGTACATTTGAATCAGCATTGATAGCATCATAATTAACTTTTATTTTTACTCGATAATTATCTTCAAAATATTTAATTATTATGTCTGTTACCTCATCACAAATGGTTCTTTTTGATACATTGCCTTTTGCCATAGCATAGACATTTATTTCAATGCCAAATGTATTAGTTACTTCACCATAACTTAAATTATTATATTGTCTTTCAACAGGTAACAATTTAACTGGTACAATAGGAAATATCTTACTTTGTTGTGGCATTGCTTTAGTAACAGTTGGATTATATATTGATTTTTCTTCAACATATTTTTTTAATTCTGGAAAAATTGTATTATCAAATACATCTTTAAATATCAATATAAATCACCTACTGTCTTTCTTATTTCAATGTCAACTATATCGCCTATCTCATTTTTAATATCTTGAAATGCACTATAGAACATATGTCTACTTGGTAAACCTTTAGTCCAACCATAAGTACCATCTTCTTTAGGATATTTCCAACCTTTTTCTCCGTGTTCGTTTACATCATATTTCCATGATTTAAACGGTCCATCTGGATTAGGGTGTGGATTACTAGAACCTACAATTCCTGTTCCCATCTCATTAAGAATAAGCACCCAATCATTAGTCCAAACTCTACCAATTTTTGTTTCATCATCATATTTATGGTCTATTTTGCCTGTTGTATTTTCCGAAATACCATTAGCATAACAATACTCTAACACTTTGTTATACATTGCTTCTGTGGCATATTTGACGGCATTATCAACACCTTTTGAATAAGCTTCTTTATAGTTATTTAGAAACTTTATTGCTTCTTCTAGGCTTTGTTTCGATAGTTTTACTGTTCGAGTTGTTTTCATTTATCTCAACCTCTTTTGGTTCTTTTGTTTTTTCTTTAACAAGTCTATAACCTGCTTTAATATAACTATCTCTAGTCTTTTCATCAAAAACTACTATTCCATTTGTAAATTTGTACATAATTACACCTACTTCCCTGTAAGTTTTTCAAAATATATAATTATAACTGAATTACCATCTCTTGGTGGTAATAATCTATAATTTGCATTATCTCCAGGTTCTTCCTCTCCATCTGGTGTTACACCATCAAGATAAGCCACATCAAATTCTTTAAACATTCCTTGATACGAAATTGGGATAACTGCTTTTTTCATAATACTTGCTTTTTCTCCAAACTCCGATATATCGGCATTGGTATTTACTGGTTGATAATTAAATTTATATGGTTCACTATTTGGTTTACTATATTTATTAATTTCATTACCTTCAATATCTAGTTGTGTGCCTATTTTACTTGCTATATAGACATCTTTTTTCCATTCTGTTGGATTGACATTTACTTTTATCATTTAGGAATACCTGCCTTTGGTACTAATTCATTTAATAGTTCTGATGATATTAAACCAGTTAAATATGTTACTGATAAACCATTTTCACTATAAGATTGAACATTAGTAGAACCCATTTTTCTATATAACTCAATAGCACATCTTGTTTGCCAATTTGCAAGTCTTTTATTATTTTCAGCATCTATTGTTGTTTTTGTTAAATCATAAGGATAAAGTGTATTTAGAGCCACAATTTCTGCGTCGTCTAGTTTTAATTTAAACACATCATCCTGTGATTGATTGGCTACATCGCCTAAGATTTCTAGTCGCATTTTCTTTAATTGTTCTTCTTGACTCATAAATACACTTCCTTACTTATAAAGATTTATTTAAGCTGCTGCTTTAGTTGATTTTGTTGATTGTGTTGATACTGATGAAGCTTCTGCTGTTGGGTCAACCATTACAACTTTTCTACCTTCTGGTTTAGTAAATGTTGTAGATAACCCTGTAATTTTTCCGTGGAACCATTCTGGACCGTGGTCTAATCCAATTTGTCCGAATAATTGATATTTAGTACCTGCTCCTGTTTTTGCTAATTCTTCTAAGAAGAAGTTACCTTTACCTGGAACTGGTTGTTCAACTGGTCCAATTACTGATGGATTAATTACTAATACTGTTCCTTCTGGTATAAATTCACCTAATGCTAAATGAACTGTTGTACCTACTGGTAATATTAAATCTCTTAATTGAATACCATAAGCACTCATATATTCTTTACCAATTGGCATTCCTAATTCAACAGCATTACCGTGTAATTGTAATAAATTTGTTGAATTCATTAATAATACTAAGTTAGATATATCTCCACCTGCATTGTTAATTTTTTCAACTATGTCATTAACTAACCATAAGTCTAATACTTTATCAGTTGCTGTAATAACATTAGTAGTAATTGCTTCTACCATACCTCTTGTTTTATTAACTGTTTCATCAGTTGTTGCTTTATTATAAGTACCTTGAATAAATGTCTTTTCAATACTTCTTTTTAATTTTTCCATCTTTCTTGCAACTTGAAAAGATAATTCATCTTGTGGATTTGCAACTTGTCCTGCTAAATTAACACCACTTAATGTAGCCATATTTGATTGTTTAGCATAAGAAATTGCTACTGCATCCATAAATATTTGAGTTACATTACTCATTTGTTCTCTTTTTACAAATGTTGCTGTTGGAGCTGTTAATGAAGCTGTTTCGCTTATTTCTGGAATTTCTCCTTCTTCACTTGTATAGAATTGTCCACATACGAATTCTACTGAATTTGTAAATTTTACTCCACCACTAATCATATTTAAGAATGGAGTTTTTGTGTTTGCTTTGTTATATAACATTCCTGAATAGTTAGGAACATTAAAGCTTTGTACTGTTTCTGTACCTTTCATTCTTATTCACCTCGTTTAAAATTTCTATTCCCTTTTATAAACGAGTGCTACGCATTACTTACTTAACTTATTTTTCTCTTGTTCTGCCATGAAAATTTGAGTAGTTAATTGAGCTTGTTTTAAAACATCCTTATTTTTGATTGCTTCATCTAATTCTTTTTTTAATTCTGCAACCTTATCAACAGAATTAGAACTTTGAGTTCCACCTATTGGTTTTGGTGTACCATTTAACAATTCTGTAGTAGTTTCATTTTTAGTTTGTTCTTTTGTTTTATTTAATAATGTAATAAAATTGTTTGCTAATTTTACTGATTTATCACAATCTTCACTTATGATATTTTGTAAAGTTTCTTTTAATTCAATATCATTATCTTCAATCTTGATACCATTATCTAAAAATAAACTTTTAACTGCTAATTCACTTGTTTTAATTGCATTTGCTTTCTTATCCACTTCTAATTGTCTTAACTCTGCTTCTCTTCTTTCATCGTCAGTCATTTTTGATTTTTTGAAATCATCATATTCAGTTGATAATGAAGTATAATTACTTTCTACTGTTTTATATTTAGCATTTAAATCATTATATTTATCTTTTGGAATCATTAATGTTGCTAAACTTTTCGCAATAGCATCAACTCTTTCTTCGTTAGTTGTAAGTGTTTCATCACTTAATACTTTTTCGATTTCTTCTTTCATTTCTATACCTTTCCCACTCTTATGTTTTTATAGATGTCACATCTCATCGATTGAGTGTTGTAGATTTATGCTCTCTACAATAAGCAAATTTATATAAACTGATAAATCAGTTCGTATACTAAATGGTTGGGAAGACAGGATTCGAACCTGCAACCTCTTGAATCCAAATCAAGGCTTCTACCAAATTGAATTACTTCCCAATATGGAGGGGTATGACAGACTCGAACTGACACACTTAGCTTGGAAGGCTAATATTCAACCTTTAAATTAATACCCCATTGGCAAATCGACTAGGATTCGAACCTAGACAAACAGTTTTGGAGACTGTTATGCTACCATTACATCATCGAAATATGGTGCCGAGTATCCGACTTGAACAGATAACCTTTTCCTTACAGGGGAATTGCACTACCATTGTGCTAACTCGGCATAATTCCAAAGGCTTCGAAAGTTTCTTTGGCTTGGACTTACTCATAAGACTTTATAGAGGTTGTACTTCCCTCAAAGTTTCTTATAATGCCTATGACTCGCTACGGAGTTTTGTTTCACCTCTCCAGACTCATCCTTTGAGGTAGATGTCGTCCTAAGACTATCATCGCTATTTTCTTTATTTACTTGTAATTGTTTATTTGCTTGTCCAACAAATAATTTAATCCAATTTTCTATACCACCATAGAATTCCATTGATTTATTAAATGTTTCATTAGGGTCACTATATAATCCACTTGTTGTCATAGCAACATCTGGTGATATACCGCTTTGTATTTGATTCATCATTCCTTGTGATTTTACTAGGAAATTATCTGATTTATTTCTTGTGAATTTTTGGTCTATATCTTTTAATGTTAAAGTTTTAATTTCACTATTAGGTGCTAATCTACATATTCTTAAAATTAATTTAAGTTCAGGTTTAGAACATCTTTTAAATTCCATTTCATCACCATCTGCTCTTGCATCAGCCATAGTCCAACCTTCACCTAAATATCTAGCTTGTCCTGTATCTCCACCACTTGCTTTATCACTATTTTTAGGAATACCTACAATGTTAAGTGCCGTATTAAATAATCTATCATGTAACACTTTTGTATTATCGTGTTTTATTTCATTAGAGATTAATTTTAAATCTACATTTCTGCCTGGTTCTGGAGAATATAATTTTACTGCTCCAAGTTCAAGCATATCTTTTAAATCTTCTTCATCTATATCTTGATTAACAAATACCAATAAACTTTGTACATATTGTTCCAATCCATCTAATTCATCAGATGTTATTCTGTTTAATGTATTTAAAATATCCATTACTATTTCAACAATACCTAGTCTTGATTTATTTAAGTAATATTCAAATATAGGTATTTCTTGTAATGCGTGTCCTTGAACAAATCTAACTGCAAAAGCTGATGTTGTACTTGGACTTGTCATTTCATAGTAAGCATTTTTTGTATATACGCTGCCTCTTATCGTATAGTCCTTTATTCCTCTAGTATAAGTACATCCGAATAACTTTTTATGAGGTAATCTGCTAGAATAAACACAAAATGTTGTTTTACTATCAAGATTTTCTATCATAAATGGGCTATCTTCATTAATATCTGGAAGAACTAATCTATGTCCTATTCCTGATATATATAAGTCTTCTGCTAATTCTGTATCTTTAGGATATTTATCTTCTGCTAACATATAGCTATTTAATGCTCCTACTTCACGGTTAGCAACATCACCACGTTGTACATATTGAATTGGCTTACCAAATACAAATGATTTTTTAAATTCAACCAAGAAATAAGCATTATTTTCAACAACTTTATTGTTGATTGTCGGTCTTACTTCTTTTACTTTATCTAAAATTGGTTGAAATCCTTTATAATAATTTTCTAAATAATTAATTTCCCTTGAATTTTGTAAATGAACACTAAATACATCATTTAATATTTGAGATATAGTAAATTCGTTCATATCTTCTGGTTCATAATCTGCATAAATAATATGTCTACCAAACAACCTAACATCATTTTGAACTGGCATTACAGGTTTATCAGTAGGTATTTGTGCATTTGTATTTTCTCCTTTTACTTCATCTTTCATAAATTCACCATCTTTCATATTTTTAAATTTTAAAAATGGGCTTTCCTCCGACTAGAGGACTCCACAAGGTAAAACTTGCTGGGAAAACATTAAGTATTCCCCTCCAGTAACTCGGCAAACTACTCACTCATTGTCTAATATGAAAAATAAGGGAACACAACAATAAAAATAAATTCTTACGGTTATGCTCCCGTGTAGCACTAAACGACCAAATGAAGGGAAAAACTAGGTCGTTCGCTACATTTATACATTATTTATAAATATTTTGTTAGTTATGAGGTCTAAAACTTGGACAAATGTTCAAGTATATAAAGAAAAAAGATACTTTTCAGTACCTTTAATTTACATTTAATAATTTATTTACAAAATATGTTTGACCTTTGCCTGTAACTTTTGGAGTTTTTCTTATCGTTATACTACCATCTGGGTTATGTATAGTCGTTTCTTTTATTTCAAATAGTCCACTATCCATACTTCTTTGAGTTGGTGTATTATACATATCTCCTTTTTTGTTACATAAATACCCATTTTGTCTTAAATATTCAAAAAATCTATTTTGCCCTATATCAATACCATTTTGTTTTAGTATTTTTGCCATATCTCCAACTAATATACTTGTTTTAGAACTTTCTACTGCTTCAGCAAACATTGCTTTAGGCTTCATTTCTTCATAAGCGAGTTGTAATTTTTCTTTTGCTTCTTCTTTTTCTATTAATTGTTGTAGTGCTTCTTTATATGTTAATGGTAATCCTTGTGTGATTACTTTTTCCATTTTGTTAAAAGCATCTATATATTTTAATTTCCATTCATCTGCTTTAGCACCTGTAAACCCCATTACAAGAAAACTAAAGCCATCTCTTGTTAATAAATATTCTTTATATTCCTTTCCTGTTCCTGCTTTATAGTTCGTTTCTATAAAATACTTATCAGAACGCAAAATTGCGTTTTGACTAATTTTATCATCTATAGCCCTTAGAACCTCTGTGTGTCTCTTTCCAAAATTTTCAGCAACTTCTCTACTAGATACTACCATAGTACCTTCTTTATTTATTATCTTTATTAATTCGTTATTCATTATATACACCTTTCTTTTAATTCTTTAATAAATTCATCAATTTCTTCTAATAGTCTTTCAGACTTAAGTATTAAACTTAATCTTGTAAAATTTTCTTCCATATTCGCCTTTCTAACCTCAGAAACACTTTGACAGACCTTATTATTTTTGATATAATGAATAAGGAAATGCCATTGGTGTTTCGTAGTGTTAGATATATGTAATGGTCTGCAAACTTAATCACATATATCTTTTTTCTTGTCTTCTTTTGTGTTGTAATACTCTTTTAGTATCATTTTTGCTATTGTGGTATAGCTAACACCTTTTTTAACTGCATCTTTTTTAATATTTTCTATTACACTGATTGGTAATCTCATATTAAAAGGTTGCGTCTTTTCTGACTTCATTCTTTTCACCTCCCTCTACTGTACTTATATAATATCATAGTGATTTAATTGTGTCAATACATTTTAAAAATGTTTTGTTATTCTATACTTTGTCAACTTTTTAAGTGTATTATGCTATAATATATTTGCAAAAGTATTGTATTCTTAATACTGAGGTGGTGATTTAATGTTTGGCAAAAATTTGAAATATTTAAGGATAGTTAATAATTTAACCCAAGAAGAATTAGGCAAGCAAATAGGTTTTGCAAAAACTACTATTGCTGGTTGGGAAGCTGATAGATTTCAACCAGACATTAATACCTTAATTAAAATTGCTCAATTTTTTAATGTATCGGTAGATGTCCTATTAGGAACTGGTTTAACTGACAGAGATACAGATAGTTTTTTAAAACTTAAAAATGCTTTAAAAGAAAATGGTCTACCTAACGATATATCAAGAAATGATATAGAAATGTTAATGAAACAATTTGAAATATATAAGCAATATAAAAACAAGGATAACTAATTCCTTGTTTTTTAAAATGTTCTCTTAATTGGTTTTGCTTTAGGCAATACAGATTTACCCATAATAATTTCACTAGCATACAATGCTGAACCATCTGGTCCATCATCAAAAGCATTTGGTTTATCAAATGAATATTTAGTAATATTATCCATAAGTCTGCCTATATCAGTATTTGGCTTAACAATAGATTTATCTTTAAAAATAATTAATGTTTGAACTTGCCATAAAGTATCCATAATTCTTTTTTCTTTTTTAGGCGTGTTATAATGTTCTATTATTTTACACCAATAAACACCTCTTAACTTTAATCTATCTTCTAATAATGTTTTTAACGAAAAATCAATATTATTTTCAATAACTAAAGTAGTAATATGATGTAATATAATTTTTTCAATTATTTTATCATATAAACTATCCATAGGGTCTTTTGTAAAAATTGCATCCCATAAATAATGTTTACCGCGTCCATCAGGTTTACATATAAACATATTAAAATTATCTTTTCCTCTTCTTTTTGTATCAATAGCAGCCATACAATATGGTTCTAAATCATCAGGTGCATCAATATATGTTTGTAAACATTCCCAAGCAAGTTCACGTCCTGTTGGTGCTATTGGATCCTGTTGATATACACAACTAAATAGAAATGGGTCCGTATTTTGTTCTATTTGTTCAGCTATTTCCTGTGGATATACTTCTGGGCAAGTAGTTTTATGTTCACCATCTAACATAGGTACACGAATTACTATTGTAGATTTATCTTCACTTTCCATAACATAAGGATTATCAGTTTCTAATAGTGGGGATACTTTATTTCTATCTTCAATAATTCTATTTAATATATCTTCTGGTGTCCATTGTGTTCCAACAAAAATAAACTTACATTTTACTCCGTCACGTCTATTCCACCACTCAGTATTCCATTTATCATATATACCACTATGTGTACTTTCACTATTTGCCTCTTCAGCACCCTTTGTCATATCATCAAATATAATTGCAAACGAAGCTCTTTCTCCCGTTGTCGAACCATTACGAGTTCTAGCTATATGATTTGATTTAGGTACATTTGCATTTTTGATTTTCCAATCTGATTCTCTTTCAACTTCAAAAGGCTTACCATTATATAATTTAAATAAAGGAAATATTTCTGAAAATTCCGGACTAGATATAATTCCTTTAACTGTTCTACTAAAACCTAATACTAATTCATCTGAATAAGACATTCTTATTACGGAATTATTAATAGATAAACCATAACCCCATGCAGTAAATAATGTAGCTAAATATGATTTCCCCATTGATGGTGGATAAGATACAACTAAATATTGTAATCTATCATCAAATGCAACTCTGTTTAAAGCATCAACATAAGGTTTTAATACATTTCTACGATTTGCTAATACCTTCTTTGGTTGATTCCATTCTATATAATCTACGAAACATTCAAAATCTTTTCTTGCACAAAAACAATATGCTCTCTTATAATAATCAAAAAAGAGAGCCATATTTTCTACCTTGCTCCCTTCTACTAATTTATACAATATTGGAATTAGTTTAGTTTTTGCTACTTTTACACTACCTAATTCATCTTGTTTATACATTTCTTCAAGAATACTTAAAGCACTATTACACCAATCTAATTTATCGTGTTCTTTCATTTTATTAGATTTAAGAACATTTAATATATCTGTAAAAGTGCTTTCAAGTGTTGTTTCTTGCTTTTTTATTTGGATTTTGTCACCAATACGTATCTTTTTATTTCCCATAAGACACCTCATCACAAAATTTCCATATATAACCATGAGATTTTTTTATTATTCCATTACAGCATTGGCTTATTGCCGACTGATTTATTCCAGTCTCATTCTGAATGTCAATAATACTTCCCCACGTTTTTATAAAAGTGCCATCTAAATTGTATTGATTAACTTTTTTTGAGAATGAAGATTTTGAACCAGTCAAACCTTTCCATACTGGTTTCCAAAGACCGTTTTTAAATGCGTGTTTCCCATTTTCACTACGCGTTACCCATTCTAAATTTTCTGCTCTATTATCAGTTTTAACACCATTAATATGGTTAACTTGTGGCTTGTTTTCTGGGTTTTGTATAAATGCTTGTGCTACTAATCTATGAATTTGAAACTCATAATTTCTTCCTAAACAAACCTTATAATAATTTTTACTTCCATCTAATCTTGGCTTTAATATTTTTTCTTTTGTAGTTCTATATCCATTTTTGATAGCTACTTTTTTTGATAAACTTTTTATTCTTCCAAGACTGGATACCTCATATCTTCCTTCGAAGTTTTTTATTGGTTTCCATATTTCTTTCATTAAATCACTCTCTTTCTGTATTTCCCTTACAGAAAAAGTGCTACACTTTATTTATTAATCATTAATTTCTATACACTTATTCTCCCATTTTTTATAAGCATCTAAATATAATTCTTTTTTATTTCCATTATAAGTTAATTCATAGTACATACCATCAGATATAGTTGTACTTACCATTGCCTTATTATTTTGTAAAGTTTTACAACTCCATACTATAAACACATCATTTTCATTTATCTTCATATCATCAGTTATTTCAACTCTACTATTGAAATAATCTACAATAGTTTTTTTACATAATTCTAAAAACTTATCATTTGCCATTTTATACCTCTTTTCGTTTTCTAATTACCAAAATATAGCAACCATTTACCAATTTTAGTATCTATTTCTTTTTCTTTTAACTCTTTAATCTTATCGTTATTTGATAAGTAAATATTCATTTGTTTTTGCACCAATTCATCACTTTTTAATTCAGGATATAAATTTACTAAAGTAATTGAACTTTCATTTTTAAATTCTTTATATGTATCACTTTCATAATTCATATAGTTTTTTACCAAATCACCAATTTGTGTTTCTATTTTAGTATTTTCTTCCTGATACATTAAAATTTTACTTTTTGATGTTATTCCGTCAAACATATAGCCTATCATTATAAATATACAAATAACATCAACAATACCAATTAGTACAACTCCACAGCAACTCCAAAGACTCGTAAAATACCAATCTTCGTTACATGCAATAATAGCAACAATAACAGCTAATGCACACAATATTGTTAATAATACTATCATACTCACACCTCTATTCCTTTGGCATTTCAATAATTACATTTATACCTTTTTTATAACATTCAATCATATACTTATCTAATTCTTTCTTTACTTCAAATGCTCTTGCATTAGTAGGATATTTTGCTATTATGATGTTATTATCAGTAACTATCACATTTTCAAGTTCTTTATCTTCAAAGAAATCTTTATCTACGCCTAATTTAGTTGTAATTAATTCTACTAATTTTGGTTTAGGTTGTTCTTGATTTTCTAATACTCTTTTAATATTATCTCTATAACTATTACCTACTAAATTGATAAGGTCATCACTTGTCATATTCTTTTCTTTTAGTAATGCTTTTAATTCATCACCTATAACTGTTTTAGGATTTCTTTGTCCAATTCCTAAATACTTTACAAATCCTGTAAATTTTTCATCCTGACTTTTAATTAATATATTATTCATTTTCTATTCCTTCTTTCTCATTCATTTATATTTACTATTGTTTCTACTTTTATTGGTTGATTTTTAAAAATGTATTTTATACTTTGTTCCCCATGTTCTTTTATATATTTAATCAATTCATTTTTAGTAAGATAAATCAAAGATACACTACGATCTATCGTTATAAATTGATTACAACCACTTATTGATTTTATAAGTACATATTCTTTTTCTTCATCTTTAATATTTTTCTTTGCCATTTTAAATCTTCTCTTTCTTCAAATATTCTAATTGATGATTAATTCTAAAAATACTATCATCTACATTTTTTGTTGGATAATTATTTTCTTCATAATATAATTTAGTTTTTTCATAACCTTTTAATCTTCTTTCTAAAACATCAATTATATGCATTCTAACTGGTATCGTTTCAATAGTACAATCATCATTAAATATAACAAAATCGCAATTTAATAATGCTTTATTAATGTTGTAATATCCTACATCATTTGTTATTGATGATTTAGCAAAACCTAATGTTGAATATGTTTTACCATTTTTGCTAAAAGAACCATCTTTAAGTCTGAATAAACCATTTTCATTATTTTTTATTTTTACACCTAATATCATTATTTACCACCAAATATTTCTTTCAATAATACAAACACTAATGCACATACTAATCCGTGCCAAAATGTCCATACAAAATTAATTTTAAATACCCATATTATTAAACTACCTAATCCCCAAAATATAAGAGCAGATAAACTAAATAATATAGCCATAATTAATATTGTTCCTATTCCTATCATTAAATACTTCATTGAATTTCACCTACCTTTTTCATTAACTCTTTTAATTCCTTTTGACCTTCTTTTGATGCTACTGGTGCTACCATATTTGTTAGTGTATAAGGGGCTAATCCTAATGCCCGTTCCCATAAGCATAACTGCTTAGGTCGTAATATGTGGTCTTTATCTGCTTGATTTAAGAAATTGCTGATATTTTGCGTTGTTGTTTTACTATCAATACCAACTTGTTTTTTTACCTTGTTTATTTCTTCTGCAAATTTAGTTAATGTCCATTTTTTCTTATTAAGTATCATTTTTATATAATCAGTTACATTTATCA
>CAZPRO010000032.1:0-20551 GCA_964588775.1 uncultured Clostridium sp. | reverse complement strand
CTCTTTCACCCTTTTCATCATTCTTAATAATAATAAACTGCCCTGGCTTTGCAGACTTTGCAACTCTTGGAGCTTCTATATCCATTAAGAATATATTATTTGTAAGCTCTCTCTTGCTAACTATTTTATACATTTAATAGCACCCCTTCTTTTTGTATTATTGGCTATAATATAGTTTACACCATAACCTACTACTTTTTAAATAGTTTTTATGAAAAAATTAGATTTTTTGATAAATTTTTATCTTTTTTGTTGTATATCTGAAATGTTTATTTCTAAAATATGAAATTTGTTTATACCAGACATATTATTAATAAGCAAAAAGAGGGGCAAAACTCCCCTCTCAATGCCTTTAATAAACGTAATACTACTATAAAAGCAATTTATTTTTCTTTACCATTAATAAACACTTTTTTAATGGTTATATTTTCATCAAATAATAATAAATCTGCATCATATCCTTCTTTTATAAGACCTTTATTATTATCTATTTTACAATATTTTGCTGGATTATAAGAAGCCATCTTTACAGCTTCATATAGTGGAACCTGACAATTTTTATATACATTTTCAACTGCCTTATCTAAAGTTAATATGGAACCTGCTAAAGCACCATTTTTTAATCTTGCTGCTCCTCCTTTTACAAATACCTCCTGCCCGCCAAGGGCATATTTTCCTTCTTCCATACAGCATGCCATCATTGCATCACTTATAAGGATTACTTTATCTGTAGTTTTTATTTTATATGCAATTTTTAAAGCAGCATAGGATATATGGATTCCATCAGCTATTGTTTCAGTTGTAATGTTACTATTAAAAACAGCACCTACAACTCCTGCTTCTCTGTGATTAAATCCTGTCATTGCATTATAAAGATGGGTACAGTGATTTATTCCATATTGTATAGATTGTATCATTTCTTCATAAGTTGCCTTTGTATGACCTGCTGAACAAATAACTCCCCGATTTGATACATACTCTATCAATTCTTTTGCTCCTTCTACTTCTGGTGCAAGAGTAATTGATATAACAGCTTCTTCACATCCATCAACTAATTTTTTATAATTCTCTATGGAAGGCATTAAAATATGCTTTGGATTTTGAGCACCAATTGCTTTAGGACTTATAAATGGTCCTTCTAAATGTACACCCAAAACATTTGCACCTTTACTTCCCTCTTCCTTTAACTTTTTTATAACACATACTGCTTTTTTTATTTCTTCTGTTGATACTGTCATAGTTGTTGGAACAAAAGATGTAGTTCCATGCTTCATTATTACTTGTGAAATAGTATTAATAGCTTCTTCTGTTCCATCCATAGTATCATATCCTCCAGCACCATGAATATGAATATCAATAAATCCAGGGGAAAGATATAATCCCTTTGCATCAACCACTTCTTCATCTTCTGTTATAGGATTTATTTCTTGTATTTTGCCATTTTTAATCAGTACAGAACCTGCTTCAATTCTGTCTTTAAATACTATTTTACAATTTTTAATTATCATCCTTAATTCTCCTCATAATTATTAAAAATTAACTTTAAAGTTCTTTGCTAATTTCTTCGTCTATTATTAAAGTAACATTAGAATGTAATTGTAACAGGGTGGCTGGATTATTTGTATTTATTTTGCCACTTAATAATCCCTTTATTGCATTTATTTTATTTTTTCCATAAGCTAAAATAATTATTCTTTTAGCCTGCATTATTTTGCCAACCCCCATAGTTATTGCTGTTCTTGGAACCTCTTCCATAGAATTAAAAAATCTTGAATTAGCTTTGATTGTATCCTCTGTAAGATTTGTTATATGAGTATTAACATTTAAATATTCATCTGGTTCATTAAAAGCTATATGACCATTGTTCCCAATTCCTAAAATCTGAATATCAATACCCATCTCATCTATTTTCTTATCATAATTTCTGCATTCCTCTTCAATATTTTCTGCTGTTCCATTTGGAAGGAATGTATTAGCTTTATCTATATTAATGTGATTAAATAATTTGTCATTCATAAAATATCTATAACTCTGCTTATTTTTTTCATCAAGTCCTATATACTCATCCAAATTTATTGTTTTTATTTTTGAGAAATCAATTTCATTATTTTCATATCTCCTAATTAATTCTTCATATGTTCCTATAGGAGTTCCTCCTGTAGCTAGCCCTAAGACTGCATCATTTTTTTCCTTTATAAGTTTTTCAATAACATCAGCTGCAAACTGACTAAGTTCACCATAGTTGGACGCTACAATTATTTTCATAAGAACTACCTTCTTTCCTAATTTATTTTTTATTTCTTTGTTCAAATAAATACTATCATACTGATTTTTAAATTTGAACCATTTAAACATAAATAGAAACATGTTATCATAAAGTGAAACATGTTATTAAACATAAATATTTATAAAGAGGTAATTCTCATGATTGATATAAATAAATTATTTGGAAATGTACAGCTCACCAATATTGAAAAAACAATTCTAATATACCTTATAGAAAATATAAATGTATGTGCCAATAAAAGTATACGTGAAATCTCAAAAAAATTGTATACATCACCTTCAACTATTATAAGACTTTCAAAAAAATTAGGATATAGTGGATTTGTGGAATTAATGTATTCTCTAAAAAACAAATTATTAATTAAGTCTGCAGATATTTCATATACTTCCACCAATCGACCTGCACTGTATTCTGTTAATTATGAAGATGCCGTCTGTGATTTTTTAAAGTGTATACAAAATGGAAATATCCTTATTTCTGGTGAAGGTTTTTCTGAAATAGTATCCAAATACATTTATATGAAACTTTTGGTTTTAGGTAAGAAAATTATATTATCTACTTTTATAGATTTTGATATACTTTTTGATAATCATGTGGAAAATATAGACTCAATAATTCTTATTTCAAAATCAGGGGAAGGTACTCATTGTGTTAATTCATGTCAGCATGCAAAAGAAAGAAAACTTAAAATAATATCTTTTACAGGAAACATTAACAGTACCCTTGCCAAAAATTCTGATATAACCTTTATTATTCCTGATTTTGAACAATCTGATAATGACAATTATTATCCAAATCCATTTTTTGCTTACTGCATCGAAACTTTCGAAATAATGATACAAAAATATTTCGATTCACAAGAGAAGATACATAGCTTCAATAAAGAATAATTTAAAAAGCAAAAGACTATTCCCTTACGTTGAAATAGTCTTTTTAATATGTATTTATGTATTAAATTTATGTATTAATTATTTTTAATTGGGAAAACCAATTTAAATTCAGTTTCCTTATCTGTACTTTTTACACTTATGGTTCCATTATGACTTTCTACTAATTCTTTAACTATACTAAGACCAAAGCCATGTCCACCATCTAAATTTTCTTTAGTTGTAAATCCTGCTTCAAATATCTTTTCTAAATTCTCTTGTGGTATCTTAGGTCCATTATTGGATATCTTCACATTAATAGTACTTAACATTTCAAAAGTATCTATCTTAATAACTCCTTCTCCGTTCATTGCTCTTACAGCATTATTAACTATATTTTTTATTATTCTGTAAAGTTCCATCTCTTCCATATCTATTTTCTTAAGACTGCACTTATCATTGATTATCACATGAATTCCTTGATCTAGTGCCCCTTGAGTTGCAAGAGATAATAATATATTATTTCCCTCATTAATGGTTACTGCACTATCAACTGCATTATTATTGTTTATAATATTTTTTAATGCTATTCCTAATTCATCAAATCTTTTCATTAAGTGTAATCCATATAAATATGAAATTTGTGCTCCATAATCATGTTTTATTTTTCTAAGTTCTTTATTTTTTTCATCCAATGCTTCATTTAATTTAAATACTTCATCTGATGTTTGTTTTATTTTTGCAAAATATGATACAAGCACCATAAATACTGTACATATTATTATAATAGTTATGTTCTTTTTCAATCCACTTTCATCCCTATAAATTATTAAATTAAACGCTATTATCCAGTCTAAAATAAAAGGAATTATTACTAATGATATTTTATTTTTTATTTCATTATCAATTAACCTATAAAAAATTTTTATATATTTTTTACCTAATACAATAGCAAACATAAGCAACATCTGTGAGACATAAATTATAATAATTTTAAAATAATTCAATGTATTTAAATTATGAAATTTAAATGATAATCCATAAAATACATTATTACATATTATAACCAGCAAAGAAATTAATGTGTACACAATAGAGTACCCTATTATAGCTTCTTGTTTTTTATTTCTATATACCAATAGAACTATTGCTATGCTTAAAATATGCACAATAAACACACATACTGAAAGATTCCCAAAAATACTGGTAAAAAATGAACCTGCTACAAATAATAATATAGTTGATATTATTATTTTTTTTATATAATCATTAATTTTATCATTAATACAATAAAATATGCTTATTGAAAATACTACTGCTTGAAATAAAGAATTTATTAAATCAATAACTTGTAACATGCCTCACACCCCTTAATTATTTATCCTTTGTTTTATCTTGCTTTTTTCATTGATTCTGGCATTTTTTCAACACCACATGAACAACATGATGCAGTAGCAGATACTACAGCTTTTTCAGAAGCCTTCTTTAAAATCTTTGCACTTATATTCTTTAACATATTAAATCACCTCACATTTTTTCTTTTTTATTAAACAATAGCATTGTTTGAAATATTATAATCCATGTAACTATGCAATAATATCTGCAGTACTTGTACAAAATAATTGATGCAACACTGCTTAAAATAATATTACGCAGCCCATTTATTTTATTTTTTTGTATTAATTGGGGGCGTGAAATGGGCATGTTAGGATTTATAACTGGAACCTGATGATACATGCAAAAATTACAGAATAATAGTATTAAACAGTTACTCAAAAAAGTAAAATCTGTATGTATACTCATAAAAAGTATTCCAGCTGTTAACAGCATAGTTGCTATTAAACACTTTAGTTGAGAATCTTCATGATATCCACCTATATATGGCTTAGTTAAAGACATTATAAATAGAATTATCACTGATTCTTTAAAATAACCAAATAAAGAAAAGACAACCACCGTACACAATAACTTTAAAAATTCAAAAATTATTGTATTTAAAACATATTCCATTTCTTCTTTTTCCTCTTCAGAATATTTACCTTCAGAAATATAATTTATAAACTTATGTGACAAATTTCGTATCATAGGCCACTCTTCCTTTTTTGTTATCTAATAACATTATATACCAACTTTTATATTTACTCAATATGTTTATACGATTTTCTGCCATATTTTACTATATTCGTAACTAAATATATCCAAGTATCCGTTTTTTAGATTATGAACTTATTGCGTTGAACTTTGAACATTGCTATGCTAAGTTTGTTCGAATAATGAACTAGATTTACTGATTCAGGGAGGATTTTATTTATGGAAGATATGTCTTATTGGAAAGAAGTCTGGGAAAGAAAGGGTAATACTCCAGCAGATACATTAGAAGAATTTGATGGTTATGAAAATACCTGTGCTAATGTGCATGATATAGCTCATAACATAACTAATGCCATACATATGTCTGAAAATGATACTGTGTTAGAAGTTGCATGTGGTGCAGGAGGATTAGCTCAATATTTAAAATATAAGAAATATGTTGGTGTTGACTATTCTTCATCACTGGTAAAAAGGCATATAGAAATTTTGAAGAACTCCGTTCTTCAAGGAGAAGCCAATGATTTGATATTTAAAGATAAAAGTTTTGATATTGTAATATGTTATGGTGCATTTCATTATTTTCCCAATATGGAATATGCAGAACAGGCAATTGCTGAATTTGAAAGAGTTGCAAGAAAAGCCATATTTATAGGTGATTTGCCTGTATCATCACATCGTGATACTCATTTATTATATAAAAAGGATGATTTTAAAAACTGGAATATAACAGATGGTTATTATAATCCATGCCGCTTTAATATTTATAAATTTTTATAATTCAATTTTCAAAACATGAACTGTTGCACTAAGCAAATTAGTGAACAGTTCATGTTTTCTGCGTTTTCTCCATCAAGATTCTTTACTAAGCCATTTAAATTGGCGATGAAGTTCGTTTGTTAGTATATATGTATATAATGAATTTAGTTATGGGATAAAACTAGAAAAGACATGCAATGAAATTTAAATTTTAGTTGCATGTCTTTTCTTTTTGGTGATTCACCACTAACCTACAAATTATGATTTATTTAGTTCAACAACTTCTCCTTTTTATAGTCAAAAAATAGTTCTTCAATACTGTAATAAATTTTTTCATGTCTTCTTCTGTTATATCTCCAATATTAGCTATTCTAAAAGTATTTTTTCCTACAAGCTTTCCAGGATAAATTGTAAATCCCCTTTTCTTTATATAATCATGCATTTCATAAAAATCATAGTTATTACTTTCTGGCTCAATTATTGTTGTAAGCAGCATAGAACTGTATTTATCATCAATAAGTCTTTTTAACTGAAGTTCATCCAGGCCCTTCCACAAAACCCTGCAGCATCTTTTATATCTATTCTCACGATTTTCAATTCCCTCTTTATTAGTTTCAATTAATGCCTGCTTTAAGGCATACAAAACCTGCACTGGAGGCGTAAACTGCATTTGATGTGTATTTATAAAGTACTTATACTGATTATATAAGTTTAGATATAAATTTCTAGGTTTTAAATTTCCAGCCCTCTCAATTGAATCTTTTCTACATATTACAAAACTAATTCCAGCCATTCCTTGAATACATTTATTAGAACTTGATATCAAATACTTAATATTATCCTTTTCCATATCTATATGTATTCCACAAAAAGAACTCATTGCATCAACAATTAAATCTATTGAATATTTTAAACACAATCTTCCTATTGCACTTATATCATTTAATATGCCTGTTGTAGTTTCATGATGTGCTACTGCTAAATGAGTTATGTTTTTGCTTTTCTTTATTAAATTCTCTAATACATCCAAATTTATACATTTAATAGGAGAACTTTCAAATTCTATATAATTTATATTATATATTTCACACATTTTACACATACGTTTTCCATAAGCTCCATTATTAATTACAAGGATTCTATCCTTATGTCCAATTACTGAACTTATAACAGCTTCTACAGAAGCTGTTCCTGAACCTCCAAATAATATTGTAGTATACTTGTCTTTTGATGCTGTAAGTTCAGTTATTCCTTCTGAAATGTATTCCATTATGTCACCAAATTCTTTTTCCCTTGGACATATATCACTTACCACCTGAGCTGCTTTTACACTATCTGTAGTTGTTGCTGGTCCAGGATTAAGGAGAATTTTTCTTTCTAGATTTTCTATAACCATAGCATATACTCCTTCTTCTTATAATTCTTTTAACACCTTAGTTTTCAATTAATTCTTCCTAATATAATTCATAAAATTTTCTTTATTTTCTATTGGAGATAGTGTTGGTCTTCCTAAATTATCTCTTGCCCCTTTTTTAACTCTTACTTCAACAAATGCTAATTTACTTTTTTCTCTTATCTCTCTTAAACATTTTCTTAAATTTTCTTCATCTGTACATACATATATTTCTTTATATCCACATCCTTTGGCTATGTTTTTCAGCATTATATTTAATCCTACAGTGTTCTGTCCTCCTACGGAATCATGAGCTCCATTATTTATGATAATATGTGTATAATTTTTCAAGTTACTGTTCCCTATAACAGCCATTGCTCCCATATGCATAATTGCTGCACCATCGCCATCAATACAATAAACATGATTATTTTTATTACTTAGTGCAATTCCCATAGCTATAGATGATGCATGTCCCATAGATCCTACTGTCAAAAAATCTTTTTCGTGGCTTTCATTATTCTTCTCTCTTAATTCAAATAATTCTCTTGATGTCATTCCTGTAGTTGAAACAATAACACTACTCTTTTCAATTTCATCTAAAATTATTTCAATGGCTTTTTCTCTACATAAAGAATAACTATTATTAATTGGATTTTTTAACCTATAATCTTGAAAAGCACCCTTTTTTATAATTATTCCAAAAGCTTCTTTATTTTTGTTCATATACTTATAAGCCTTATATAATATTTTTTCTAATTCCTCATTTGTTGTTTCTTCACCAATTATTGCACATTTAATCCCTAATGTTTTCATAAGTTCCATTGTCACAAGTCCCTGTTTTTTATGCTGTGGTTCATCTTTTTTACCTGGCTCTCCCCGCCAGCCAATAAGCATAAGTATAGGAATTCTATAAACCAATTTATCTGTAAGGGATAGAAGAGGATTTATAGCATTTCCAATTCCAGAATTTTGCATATACACTAAAGGAATTTTTTCAGTTGCAAGATAATAGCCAGAAGCAATAGCAACTGCATTTCCTTCATTAGCTGCAATTATATTCTTATCTTTATCTGCTATATATGCACAAAAGGATTTTAAAAGAGAATCAGGAACTCCTGTAAAAAAATCAGTACCATAATTAGTTAATAATTTATAAAAATATTCTATATTAATCATTTTTATTTCCTTTCTTCTTATGTCATATTTAGAATGAATTAGGAATTAATGTCAAAATTTCTTTAATGGGCATACAATTAATTGATGCTTCCTTTGCTCTTTCATTTTTCAATATACTTTCTGCAGTTTTAACCATTGCAGGATAAGCACTTCGTATAAGATGATTAGCATATATTATTACATTTACCCCAAAATTGGCCAATTCTTCTTCCCTCATAAAATTATATGACGTTGGAACTACTATTAAAGGAACTTTTTGGTCGAGTTTCTTATATAATCTACAGAATTCTATTATTTCTTTTCCATCCTTTTCTTTACTGTGAATCATTATTCCATCACTTCCTGCCTCAATATAAGCTTTAGCTCTTTTAATTGCATCATCCATTCCATTCTTAGCTATAAGACTTTCTATTCTTGAAATAATCATAAAATCTTTAGTTACTCTTGCTTCTCTTCCTGCTTTTATTTTTTCACAAAAATGTTCTATACTGTCCTGAGTCTGAACTACTGATGTACCAAATAAAGAATTCTTTTTTAGTCCTGTTTTGTCTTCAATGATTATTGCTGACACTCCAAGTCTTTCAAGAGATTTTACTGTATAAACAAAATGCTCTATTTGTCCACCAGTATCACCATCAACAATAATTGGTTTTGTTGTAACTTCAAGTATTTCATTTATTGTATTTAATCTAGATGTGAAATCTACAAGTTCAATATCAGGCTTTCCCTTTGCTGTAGAATCACATAAGGAACTTATCCACATACCATCAAATTCTCTTATTTTATTATCTTTTTCTACTTTGGTTTTTTCTACTATTAAGCCTGTTAATCCATTATGAGCTTCCAATATTCTTATTGGTCTTTTGTTATTATAAATTATTTCCTTAAGACTTTTTAATCTTAGTTCTGGAGTTATACCTATTTCTAATATTTTTTTCTCAAGACTGCTTATAGAAATTCCTTTTGTATATGGAACCTCTACAAGCTGTCCATTCCATTCTTTAAGTTTTTCAATGACTTTTTGTCTATATTTTTTCTGTTCATTTTCCTTCCAATCATCACCATGTACAACATAATTGGGTTTTATTTTTTCTATATTCTCAATTTGATCTAAAGAAGTTTGTGGAATCACTTTAGTAACTCCCCTCATTCCTTCTAAAATAATTTTTCTTGCCTCATACTTCATAATTGGATTTCTCCAATACCCTCTTATAACATCATCTGTATGTAAACCTACAATTACTTCTCCAAGCTTTGCTGCTTCTTTCAATATATTTAAGTGACCTTCATGAACAATATCTGCACTCATTGCAACATATACTTTTTTCATTTTACATCTCTCCAGTTATTGATTTTTCTATTTTAGGAAGAATTTTATTTTTCACTCTTTCTAAATGAAATTTATTATCAATTTCTCCCCAGATTAAATTATCTATTTTTAAATAACCAACTTTTCTATTCTTAGCAACATCAAAAATTGCATTTTCATAATCATATTTTTTTATTTCATATTCACATGTTTCATCATTATATATATCACTTGTCATTAATGTATACTGCTTAATCATTTCTTTATATAAGCCCAATGAAATTTTACTTATTCCAACAAGCTCTCCATATACTTGGTCAATTTCGTTTATGTCTTTGGATATTTTATAAAGATTATCATTTTTCACTTCAACATAACATTCGTCTCCACTATGAGTTGCTCCACTTAAAAGAATACAGTCATTATGTTCATAATTCATAACTTTCATAAGACCATACACTTCATAAACAATATCACTCTCAAGGAGAATAAAATCTTCTTTTATATATTCTTCAAGAATTGCCAGGGATGTCATACTTCCTGTTGCTTTATACTTTCTGTTTCTAACTGTTTTTATGTAATTTTTATCCTTTGCAAATTCATCATAATACTGGTTTAAATATCCTGTTACAATATAAATTTTTTCTATACCTGTACTTCTCAATTTTTCAACTGATCTTTCTATAAGACTTTTTCCAGCAATCTTATAAAGTCCCTTTGGTATCTTATTTTGAGTAACATCCTGTAATCTGCTCCCCATTCCAGCTGCAAGAATAACTGCTGTTTTTATACCCATAATACCTGCCTCCTCTTAAGGTTCATTATTTGAACAATGTTATACTAGCAGTTTTCATTGTTCAATACAATATGTTCAAATTTTGAAACTTTAATTTTATAAAAATTAAAGGAACTGTGGCATCAAAAATCACAATTGCTATATCTAGTATTATTGCAAATACACAACACCAAATATAGTATATTTTGACCTTTGTGCCACAGCTCCTCATTTTTTTGCAAACTCATATCAACTTCTAATAACTCTTTAATAGCAACATTAATTGTTATTATATATGACTATAACATTTTCCATACCAATTAAATTTCACAACAGCAATTTTGCACCTTACTCAGCTAAAAGTTCCCATTCTTCATAAAGTTTTTCAATAATTTCTTGAGTTTCTTTAATTTCTTTATTAACTTTTTCACTTTCTTTAGGATTAGAATATATTTCTTCTTTACACAATTCCTCCTGAAGTTTTTCTAATTTTTCTTCATTTTCACTTATGTTTTCTTCAACTTCTTTTAATTTTTTCTTTGCTTCCTTTGCTTCCTTTTCTAAAGCTCTCTTTTTCTTCTTTTCTTCATTTATCTGAGTTTTTGTTTTCCCACTTGCAACATTTTCATAATGTTCAAATCTATTAGGATTCTTTTTCTTTTCAACATAATATGTATAGTTGCCTAAATATTCATTTACCCCCTCTTCTTCAAGCTCATAAATTTTATGAATAACCTTATTTAAGAAATATCTATCATGAGAAATTACAATTAAAGTTCCATCATAACTTAATATTGCTTCCTCAAGAGCTTCTCTTGATGGTATATCAAGATGGTTTGTAGGTTCATCTAAAAGAAGTACATTTGCTTTTGAAAGCATAAGCTTTAAAAGATTTATTCTGCATCTTTCTCCACCACTAAGCTTATTAATTTCCTTAAATACATCATCACCTCTAAACAAAAACGAACCAAGATATGTTCTTAATTCTGTAGCAGTAAGTTCTGGGAAATCATCCCACACTTCATCTGCTATGGTTTTATCCATATCTAAATTTGACTGTTCCTGATCATAATAACCAATGTTAACATTTGCTCCAAGTATTTTACTTCCACTATCTGGCTTCACTTTATCCATTATAATTTTAAATAAAGTAGTCTTTCCTCTTCCATTTTCTCCTATTAAAGCAACTTTTTCTCCTCTTTTTAGATCCATATTTAAATTGCTGAATAATTTCTTATTTCCAAAGCTTTTTGATAATTTTTCTATATGAAGAACATCATAACCGCTTTTTACCATCGTTTCGAAATTTATTTTTGATGCTTTCTTTTCTTTATCTGGAGCCTCCAGCCTATCCATCTTTTCAAGGATTTTTTCTCTGCTTTCTGCTCTCTTTATGCTCTTTTCACGATTAAAGGATTTCAATTTTTCTATAACTGCTTCCTGTCTTTTTATTTCTTCCTGCTGATTATTATAAGCTTTTAATTTAGCTTCATAATCCTTTCTCATAAGTTCAAGAGACTTTGTATAGGACGCATTATAACAATTTACATGTCCATTAATTACTTGAAAAGTATAATTTGTAACTGAATCTAAAAAGAATCTATCATGGGAAATTACAATAACAGATCCCTTATATGTTTTTAAATATTCTTCAAGCCATTCAATAGCATCTAAGTCAAGATGATTTGTAGGCTCATCTAAAAGGAGTATTTCAGGCTTTAATAATAAAAGCTTACACAATGCAACTCTTGTTTTTTGTCCACCACTTAATGTTGATATTTCTTTTTCAAAATCATTTTCAGTAAATCCAAGACCTTTTATAACTCTTGAAATTTCTGCTTTGTATGTATAACCACCTCTGTTTTCATACAAATCCTGTGCAATACCATAATCTTTTATTATTTTTTCATGATATGCTGCATTATTTGCATCATAAGGTTCATTCATTTTTTCTTCAAGGTTCTGTATCTTCTTTTCTAGTTTTTGAAGATCCTCAAATACAAGAAGCATTTCATCATATATATTATTTTGTGTATCTAGATTTAAATGCTGAGCAAGGTATCCTATTGATTTATTTTTATCAACAAAAACTTCACCATCATCTGCTGAAATTTCTCTTGTTAATATTTTAAACAATGTTGATTTTCCTTCTCCATTTGCACCAATTATTCCTACTTTATCACCTTCATTAATTGAAAATGTTATATTTTTAAGAACTTCTGTGATTCCATAACTTTTACTTATATTTTTACAACTTAATACAATCATTTTTTCCTCCATATATGCTGTTTTTTTAATCTATATGTTAATTGACCTATTTTTTAATATCTATGATAAATATTATATCAATTCACTTCATAATAAACAATTATACTTAAAGGTTTTATCCCTACTTGCTCATAAATGCCAAGCAAGACCATAAAAATATTTAAGAAACTTATAATGTAATAGAGTTATGAAGTAATACACAAGCTGTAAAATTTTACATTTATCAATTTTGAAATAAGAAATTATGTGAATATAAAATTTTATCTGCTTGTGTGTTTTTCTTATATTATCCTATTACAATTTTTTTAAATACCGTACTTGTAAATCATAATCGGTCTTTTACTAAAATATATCCAACCTGTGGATTTCTTTTAAATAATCCAACAACATAAATTGTTATGCTCATCTTTCTTTCCAATTTTACATTACTTATATATTTCTCAAATGTACCATCTGAACTAATTACTACAAAATTATATATTCCTGCTGATAAGGGATAATGTTCATTTGTTTCAAGGTATGAAACTTCATCAAACAAAACAATGTTTTCAGGTAATCTTAATGATAATAATCTGGAATCTGGTGACAAATTTATAAACCTAACATAAGATAAGAATGATTTATTATCTTTAGAAGAATCATCTAATACAAAAAATGATATTTCATTATTTTCATATGTTACAGCAATAGTTGATGCCGAATTAGGTTTTACTTCATAATTCTCTGTTATAAACAGATTATCTTTATTTCCTGATTGGAAAATCTGAACTTTGTATTGTCCAGCTGAAACATTGATATAATCTGTTATCTGACCAAAAGAAAGATTTTTATATAATAACTTATCATTAGCATATATATCTACTGCTGGAGCTGAAGGTACTGCATGTAACAATCTTATTTGTCCAGCTGACTTGGTCAATACATCATCAAACAACATCATATTTTATTACACTCCTTACTATACTCCAAAGATAGTTTTACTATTTTCTTAGTTATTACCTTGGCTATTGGAACAGGTATTTTGTACTCTATTAACGAATCAATTACATTATGGTGATTCTTTTCTATATTACTGTATATACTTTCAACTTCGCTCCTCTGATTTTCATCATCTAATTCATAACTATATTTTCTTAATAATTGCATTGGAGATGGAATGTTAACTGTAATTTCGCTTTCTATGGTTTCTTCATAATTTCTTGTAACATTATTTTCCATATTATTACATCCATTTAACTGATTATAATAACAGTACATTTGTAATTCAGCAGTTTCTGATGGAAATAAATTTAATACATTATTATTATCTACATCATCATTAACACGAAATGAACCCATATTAAATTGAGGTGGTATAAACTTAAAACTTTTATGTCCCACTTGAGACATGTATTTATCAGCTACAGACATTATATCCTCCTTTTATGAAATCATAATATATATTTATATTGTTTTAGTATTCTAATTGTTCCATTTAATAATATGAATTCATAAAATAATATAGTACAGGAAATAATAAATTATCACTTTAAATCTCCATGTCGAATATTATAAATTGGAGGAGATTCATATGAAGATGAAAAATTTTAAAAACATCCGAAAGCTTTTTGCTGGTATAAATAAAAAAGTATGTGATGCTGATGGTAATTATATTACTTCAATAAATTTTGACAATGCTGCAACCACTCCCCCTTTAAAATCATGTTTAAAATCCATTGAAGAAATGAGCAGAGTATATGCATCTATCGGCAGAGGAACTGGTCAAAAAGCTGAAATATCAACAAATTTCTATTATGACTCAAAAAAATATCTCCTTGATTTCTTTAATATAAAAAATCAGGAAAATTATGTTGTTATTTATGTTAAAAATACAACAGAAGGTATCAATAAACTGGCAAATATTCTACCTAAGTATTCAAATGAAATTGTAATTTTATCAAGAATGGAGCATCATTCAAATGACCTTCCCTGGAGAAAACGTGGCAGGATAGACTATATTGAAACCGATAATTTGGGACGGCTTAATATAAATGAACTGGAAGAAAAACTTATAAATAACAAAGGAAATGTAAAATATGTATCATTAACTGGTGCTTCAAATGTTACTGGTTATATAAATGATATTAACTATATTGCTGAAATTGTCCATAAATATAATGCAAGATTAATCGTAGATGGTGCACAGCTTGTACCACACAGAAAAGTAAATATGGGAGGTACAAATTCTAAAAACTATATAGATTATTTAGTTTTTTCATCCCACAAACTGTACTCACCCTTTGGCATTGGAGTAATAATAGGTCTTAAAAGTGATTTAGAAAAAGGTTTGCCTGATTATATTGGCGGTGGAACCGTAGAACTTGTTCTTGATAAAGAAATATTTTTTCTTAATCCTCCAGACAGATATGAAGCAGGAACTCCTAATTTTTTTGGTGTAGTATCTCTTATGAATTCATTAAATTTTATAAATCAACTTAGTTATGATTTTATACAACATCATGAAGATAAACTTCTTAAAGCAGCAATTAATGGCTTAAGCACAATTTCAAATGTAACTAATTATGGTGATATAGAATTCATGGATGACAGATTAGGAATATGCACTTTTAATATAGCAAATATATATCATAGAACTGTTGCTGAAATGCTTGCAAAAAATAAAGGAATTTCAGTAAGACATGGATGGTTCTGTGCACATCCTTACTGTAGAAGACTTATGAATATTAGTGAAGCTGAAGCAAAAGCCTTTTTAACTGATTCATCAAAGCAAATGCCAGGTATGGTACGTGTAAGTTTTGCACCATATAATACTATTGCAGAAGTAAATATTTTTCTTAATGCAATAGAAGACATCTCTTCAGTAAATATAGGACAATAAAAATTATTCTTATTATTTATAAAAATTCTTAATTATAATTTATAGGACTATCTCACAAAAAATAATCTATAAATAGAATTTTTGTGTGACAGTCCCATATTTAAATAAAAGATTATATTTTAGTGTTTATTTAATTTTTAAGTGACTATAAATTAAAGACTTTATATTTTGGCAAATTACCTTCAAAAGCTAATTCTGGCATATTTTTAATTAGTGGTCTTAAATAATCATAAGCTTCTTCTGTAACAAAGTTTCCATCTTTATTTATCCATTCTGTTGGGAAATATTTAACCTGATTTGCTATTTTAGCAGTATCCACTAATGAATATGATACTTCATAAAGAAAATCACTATTTCTGTTTATACATACCATCTTTCCAGTTTCACCTGCAACTGCAAACTTATAGGCACATTTACCAACATCATAAGCTTCTTTTAAATCCATATCAGATGCACAATGCATAGAACATCTTTGAAGTATTCCTAGTTCCATGGCTTTTACTCTTGTTGTAATCCCTCTTTTAATTATTATATTTTTCAAATAATTACATACACCACCAAGCTGTGCATGACCAAATTTATCCTGTGCAGAACTTTCAAGTTCTGAGATAAACTTTCCTTCTGAATTTCTTATTCCTTCAGATACTACTATATATACTTTATTATTCTCCTCAAACCTTTTCTGCACATCATTTAAAAACTTTTCCTCATCAAATGATACTTCAGGAAGATATATAAAATCTGCAACTGGCTTATTGTTTAACCTTGCTAAGCATGCTGAAGCAGCCAGCCAGCCTGTATCCCTTCCCATTGTTTCCAATATAAATATTCCATTGTTTGTGTATACTGATGAATCCAAAAATGTTTCTAATGTTGTTGTTCCTATAAATTTAGCAGCACTTCCAAATCCAGGTGTATGATCTGTATATTTTAAGTCATTATCTATAGTTTTTGGAATTCCTATAAACTTTATATCTATTCCATTTTCTCGTGCATAAATGGATAACTTATTTATAGTATCCATAGAATCATTACCACCTATGTAAAAAAACGCCTTTATGTCATATTCTTTAAAAACATCCATTAATTTTTCATATTCTTCTCTATTTTCATCAGGATTGTCTAATTTATATCTGCATGAACCAAGTCCTGATGATGGTGAAAATCTAAAATATGTTATTTCCTCTTCTGAAATTTCAGATAAATTTATTATATTTTTTTGCAAAATACCTTCTATACCATTTAATCCACCATAGACATTATCATATGCTTTTAACTTTTTATTTCCCTTTAATAATCCAACAACACTTGAATTTATTACAGCAGTAGGTCCACCTGACTGAGCTATTATACAATTAGCCATAAGCTCCTCCTCATATTTGATATACTAATAGTCACAAATAATATATGCTATTTATTATTAAATATACTCTATTTAATAATATACAATATTTTTCTGTTTTTATAAAGGTTTTTTTATTTAAAAAATATTAATTTTCCTCCTATAAAAATTAATTTATTAATTTTTTATACGTTTTATGAATATATATGCCTTAATAAAATTATATTTAAATATAGTAATTATAATATGTGAGGTGCTAATGAATATACAAACTCTTAGTATTATAGGAATTTCTTTAGCTATGGATGCTTTTGGAGTTACACTAGGTATAGGTATTAATAAAAACATAAAGAAACAAAAGATTTTAATGTATGTATTATTATGTTCATTTTTTCAATTCTTATTTGCATTTTTAGGCGGAATCTTTGGATATTGTTTCAATACATATATAACTGCCCTTCCTTCAACGGCAGGTGCTATAATAATGATAACAATTGGTTCAATGATGATAATTGATGGAGTAAGAAAAAAAGAAAATTTCTTCATTTTTAAAACTTCAACAATACTGCTCCTAGCAGTTTCAGTAAGTATAGATGCATTAATTATTGGATTTACTGTATTATTTAATGTTAATAATTATATTATCCTTACCATTAATTCTATTTATATTGGCCTAATAACCTTATTGCTATGTACTCTGGCAACTTTTCTTTGCAGTATTTTTACTAAAGTAAATTGCATAGAAAAATATTCAAACTTTATTGGTGGTATTTCATTGATTTTACTAGGAATAAAAATGCTTATAAAATAGTATTTTTTTTAATCTAACAAAATCATTGTGATATAATATATTTATTATAATATTGTTAGGAGATAAAAAAATGGATGCGAAAGAACTTTTAAAGATAAAAAATCTAAAAATCACTAATGGAAGAATTGAAATATTAAATATATTATATAATTCCGAAAAAAGTTTATCTGCTGAAAATATTTATCATATATACTTAAAGAATAATATAAATATAAATCTAAGTACAATATATAGAACTTTAGAATTATTTTGTGAAAAAAATATTACAGAAAAAATAATATTAGATGATAAAGTTTTTTCCTACCGACTAAAAAAAAATACCCATATGCACCATTTAGAATGTGATGTATGCCACAAAGAAATAGAAATTCCATGTCCTATGAGTCAAATTGAAGAAACTGTAAAAAATTCCACAGGATTTACATTAACAAATCACAATCTTGTTCTTCATGGTATTTGTAAAGACTGCAAGAATAAAATAAAATAACTGCCTTAATCTGCCTTATGTTCCTCACATTACATAGAGTATATTTTAATTATCTGCACACAATAATAATGCAAAGCGGAAATGCTTAGCAAAAACACTACATTCCAAAGGAGGAATACATTATGGCAAATTCATCATTAGTACCAGAAGCAAAACAAGGATTAGCAAAATTCAAAAATGAAGTAGCTAATGAAATGGGTGTTCAATTTTCAGACTACAATGGAAACTTAAGCTCTAAACAATGTGGAAGCGTTGGTGGAGAAATGGTAAAAAGAATGGTACAACAATACGAATCTGGCATAAAATAAGGATTCCAATAGAGAGTGTACCAAATAAAAGAGCAGCTGTATTCAGCTGCTCTTTTTAATTCCAAACTTTTGTAAAAATAGGATATATTTAGCCAAAATCCATAACCACAAACCATAACATCTTAATTCTAACTTAAGTTCCTCTAAGCTGTTAAAAATCTTATTAAATTCAAATTCTGTCTTTATTATTTTATATATTTTGTACAACTTCATTCAATTCAGCAGAAATTTCTTTTATGTCTTTTGTAAAATTATTCATTTTCTCCATAATTACCAAACTAGAGCTTGAGCTTTCTTCTGAACAACTTGAAATTTCTTCTGTTGCTGCTGATAATTGATTAATACTGTCTACTATTGTACTATTAGTATTATTAACTTTATTAATATCATTTACAATACCATCAATTAAAACTTTTAATTTCTGCATATTCTCACCAGCTCTGTTAAAACCATTATTTACTTTAATAATCATCTCGTTTTGTCTATCAATGCCTAAAACTGAACCATTAATTACTTTCATGGTATTATTAGTTACATCTGCAAACTCCTTAATGATTTCTTCTATTTGTTGTGTTGAATTCTTAGTATCATCTGATAAATTTCTAATTTCATCTGCAACAACAGCAAAACCTTTTCCTACTTCTCCAGCTCTAGCAGCTTCAATAGATGCATTTAAAGCTAACAGGTTAGTTTGTTGGGATATAGACTTAATTGCATCTATAATTTCTAAAATATCATTAACTCTTCTTCCTAACACTTGAGTTGAATCTGCCATTTTGCTTGTATTCTGGTTAACTTCTTTAGAATGTTCAGTTAATTTATTTACAAGTTCAACACCCTCATTTACAATCTCTAATACATCCACAGTTGTTCCTTGTACATCTTTTGCATTGTTTTGTGATTTTTCTAAAGCATTTTGAATGTCTGTTGTCCTATTAACCTGATTAACAATTTCTTTTGCTGTTTCCTCAGTAGTATCTGCAATAGATTTCATAGCTTCTGTATTATTTTCTGTTTCTTCATTAATTTTATTAAGATCTTTCATAATAAAATTAAACTTACTATTAATATTCTCAACTGTAGAAATAATTCGCGTAGCAGTATTTTTATTCTTTTCAGAAATTTGTAAGACCTCTTTTTCATTTTCGTCCATAAATTCACTAAACACATTTATTGCAAACCAACATATAACCAGCATTATCCCTATCATACAAGGAACATAAACTGATTCTACAATTTTATATTCATGTAATATAAAATTTTCATATAAAATATCAATTATATTTACAATTTCTGTACCAACACCCAAAATCATTAAAAATTTCTTATCCAAGTAAAAAACTGCTACCAGCATAATAGCAAACATGTAGCTATAATAACAAAAGTCACTAAAAATAACCAAGGTAATAATATAATTTATAAAAAATATTCCACTAATATAATAACGCACATTTATACTTCCTTTGAAATACTTATAAATCAAACTTATTAAAATCATACTTATTGGCGTAATTGTTATTAATGGTAACTTAACTACATGCAAAATTGTATAATAAAGAGGAAAATTAATTATATAGAATGCACACAAAAACATTACAACTAAATACATAAGTTTATTACATCTCTCTACCTGTTTATTTGTTAATCTCATACTAAATCACCACTTCTCCAATTTATTCTTAAATACTCTTTAATTATACACTTTGTGTATACGATTGTATAGTTTTGCTTTTTTTATACTACTTTATAAATAATCCACAATACAAAAAGAGCTGTTAAATTATCAACAGCTCTTTTTGTA
>CAZPRO010000031.1:0-20665 GCA_964588775.1 uncultured Clostridium sp. | reverse complement strand
TATCATATGTCCAATTTTCTTTGTTGATTTTATCTGAATCAAATTCATCACTCCAAATAAGTTTTTTGTCATTATCCAAACTGGTGGTGTTATTATCCAGTCCGTAAGCACATGAGAAAATTGGTAGTGCAAAGATGCAGCCTAATATAGTTACAAATATTTTTGATTTCAAAATTAAATTCACTCCTTTTATTATTAATATTTACCAGATAATTATACTATATTTTTTATTTATATTAATAAATTATAATATAAATAAAAAATATATATGAACTTATTGCTGTGAACACTGAACATTGATATTATGATATTGTTCAAAAAATGAACTATATGAAAGGTGGAGAGAGAAAAATGAATAAAATACTTAAGAAAGTATTAGCAGGTACTATTACAGCAATGACAGCATTAAGTTTTGTTGGATGTGGTGGAAGCAGTAATAAAAATGAAGGTGAAAATGCTGCAGCTGAAGACGGAAAAACAGTAGTTGAATATTGGTATGGTTTAGGGGGAAACCTTGGCGAGAATATGGAAGGGATTATTAAGGATTTTAATGAATCTCAGGATAAATATATAGTAAAAGGAGTTGCTGTGGAAGATTATGATACAACATTTAAAAATCTACAGGCAGCTATAGCAGGAAACAAAAAGCCTGCATTAACTTTGCTTGAAGCAGATAAAGTAGATATTCTTGCAAATAAAAATATGCTTGCAGATTTAAGCAGCTATACTAAAAATGATCCAGACTATAAAGAAGAAAATTATATAGAATCTTTTCTTTCATTAGTAAAGAGAGACGATAAATTAGTGGGATTTCCTATATACGGAACTACTCAGATTTTATATTATAATAAGAAAGCTTTCGCAGATAATGGAATAGCACCTGAAAGTATAAAAACATGGACTGATTTATTTGAAGCAGCTTCAAAGCTTGCTAAAAAAGATGGTTCATATTATGGATGGGAACCAATGTGGGGTGCTGATAATTTAATAGATATGTCTTTAAGTAATGGTGGAAGTATTGTAAGTGAAGATGGAAAAACTGTTACGATTAATTCAGAAGAATGGGTTGAAGTATGGGAAAGTATAAGATGTGCAATTCATGAAGACAAAACAATGAGAATTCATTCAACTGGACAAGGTTGGCAGTATTGGTATGATACAATTGATGATGTAATGAAGGATAAGGCTGCAGGATATATTGGTTCATCAGGAGATCAGGGAGATTTAGACTTTACAAAGCTTGCAGCAATGGAACAGCCAGCATTTAAAGAAGGCAAAGAATCTAAACCTGTAGCAGAAGGAAGATATTTTGCAGTACCAGAAGGAGTAAGCAAAGAACAGATAGATGGTGCATATGAATTTATTAAATATTTTACAAGTCCAGAAGTAAGTGCAAAATGGTCAATTGCATCAGGATATATTTCAGTTAATAAACTTAGTGCAGAATGTGAAGATTTTAAAAAATATGTTGAAGAAAATCCACAAGCATTAGTTCCAACAGCACAGGCAGCTCATGCAAGTGCAATGTATATTGATCCAACTAATGGAAAAATCTATGATGCATTAAAAATTGCAGCTGATAAGGTTGAAATTGAAAATGTATCAGCAAAGGAAGCTCTTGATGAGGCAGCAGCAACTGCTCAGAAGGAACTTGATAAAGTTAATAAATAGTTAATTAAGGGTAATTGGTTTAATAGGTTTTATATAAATAAGAGAGCTGAGTATAATTAGGGTGATACTCAGCTCTTGTGTATGTTATAGGAATTTGATTTTTAATGTACAATGTACAATTGACAATGGTGATAGATTTTGCGTAAGCAAAATCCATGCAATATATAAATTATAGAAAAAGCACAGCTTTTGCAGCTTAAATTGTACATTGTCCATTGTGCAAATTCTGATAAGGAGTTGTATAATATTTTTTGTGCCATAGTTTCGTTAGTTATAAGTTTTGTTCCTTGATGAAACTTAGATTATGAATGACTAAATATCATTGACAATTTGTCATTGAATAATTATAATGTGATTAAGCAAAAAATGAAAGGATAAAATATAATGAGAATTTCAAAGGATCCACAAGTAAGAAAAAGAGAAATTATGGATGCAGCAATGAAACTTTTTGCACAAAAAGGATATGAAGCTACATCAATGACAGATATAGCAAAGGAAGTTAAAGTGGTATCTGGATTATGTTATAGATATTTTAGAAGCAAGGAAGATTTATATTATGAAGCATTAGATATGTATGCTGAAGAATGCAGTGTTCCTATGATTAAATTTTTTAATGAAGAATATAATTCTGTTGAACAATTGTTGGAAAGCTTAATAAAAGTTTTTGAATCACAAGAAGGCAAATATAAATATCATGACTTTTTTCATAAAGAAGGAAATTTATTATTCCATAAACAGTTAGAAGGAAAAATGATTGAAAAAATTGAACCTTATTTAGTTAAATCAATAAAAGTTATGGAAGAGAAAAACATTATTAAAATAGATAATGCAGAAATAATAAGTAAATTTGCATTATCTGGTGCTATGAGAATCATCAATGATGAATCTATAAATATTAAATATAAAATGGTTTTGCTTAAAAATATAATTATAAAATTATTTGAATAATAACATCATTGAATAAAAAAGGCTGCTAAGTAGTTTGTATTTATATATAAGAATATTTTCAAACTTTAATTATGCAGTCTTTAAATATAAAAACTCAGTGAATGAATGTCAATGAAAAAATTTAATTTAGGGGTGATATATATGAATCAAAAAGAAAAGAGTATAAAATATTTTAATAAAAATGCAGAAAGATATAATGAAAGTTTTGATGGAAGATTTGTTAAATGTATGTATGATGAATTAGTTCAACGTGTATCAAACTTAGAAGGAAAAAACATTCTTGATTTAGGATGTGGGAATGGAAATGTATTAAAAAGGCTTGAAGGCAGGGGGTATAATTTATGTGGAGTGGATTTATCAGAAAAAATGATAAAGGAAGCAGAAAAAAATGTAAATGGAAAAGCTGAATTAAAAATAGGTGATTCAGAAAATATACCCTATGAAGATAATAGATTTGATGTAGTAATTTGTAATGCATCATTTCATCATTATACAAATCCAGAAAAAGCATTAAGTGAAATAAAAAGAGTTTTAAAGGATAATGGAACATTAATTTTAGGAGATCCAACAAGAAGTTCAAAGTTATATTTAAAAATTATAAATTATACTATAAAATTTAGTGATGGGGGAGATTATAAAATATATCACAAAGATGAAATTAAAAAATTGTTAAATGATAACGGGTTTACAGTTGACAATTATAAAAATATAAATTCAAAAACCTTTGTACTTAATGCAAAATTAGTATAATATTAATGAACATATTGTAATGAACGATGAACGATGATATTATATTTTTGTTCAGAAAATGAACTAATAAATATAATGAAAGTAGTGGATAGATTATGAAGAATTGTAACAACCTAAATAAAAAGTGGAAAAAGAGAATTACTATACTGCTTTTTATGCTGCCTGCTGCAATTCCTCTTTTTATATTTTGGATTTATCCTATGATAGATTCCATATTTATCAGTTTTACTGACTGGGATTATATCAGCACAGAATATAATATAGTTGGATTGGATAATTATAAAGATTTATTAACAAGTGAAGCTTTTTATTCTGCACTAAAAAATACCTTTGTGTTTATGCTGGGTACAGTTATTCCTACAATAATAATAGGGCTGGCAATAGCAGTATTATTAAAAAGTAAATTAAAGGGAAGCTCAATTTATAAAGCTATAATTTTTTCACCATGGATAACTCCTACAGTTGCCATATCAATAGTATGGTGCTGGATATTTAATCCAGATACTGGCCTTGCAAATTATATTCTTGAACTTCTTAATATGCCAAAGCTTCAATGGCTTCAAAGTTCGGATACAGCAATGCTTAGTGTAATAATAGTAACTGTATGGAAGCAGATGGGATGGGCTATGATATTTTACATTACTGCACTGGAAAAGGTGCCTAAGGGTCTTTATGAAGCAGCAGAAATAGATGGAGCAGGAAAGTTTAATGCTTTTAAACATATAACACTGCCTTTGATTTCTCCTACTACATTCTTTTTAAGTATTATATTAATGATAGATTCATTAAAAGCTTATGATGCCATAAGAGTGTTAACACAGGGAGGACCATCTGGAAGCACCAGAACTATGCTTTATCTTTATTATGAGACTGCATTTGAAAATTTCAATACAGGACAGGCAACTGCAATAGCTACAATGCTTTTATTAATAGTTGCACTTTTGGCACTAATTCAATTTGCCGCATCAAAAAAATGGGTTTATTATAATAATTAAGTTGGAGGAAGGTTATGGATATTACTCAACATATTGAATATGAAAAAAATAATGAAATTGAAGAAATATACATTGAAGGAAGGATTAAATTTACAGCCAGGATTAAAACAATATTTAAGCATATAATGCTGATAATATTAAGTATAATTACATTTTTTCCATTTATATGGATGATAACAAGTGCATTAAAAACTAAAGATGAAATTTTTCAGTTTCCACTAAAGCTTATGCCGTCTACAATTCAATGGAGCAATTTTACAAATGTCTTTAAGGAAGCTCCATTTACAACATATATAGGCAACAGTCTTTTAGTGTCAATTGTAATAGTAGCCTTTCAGCTTGTAAGCTGTGCCATGATAGCATATGCATTTACACAATTTGAGTTTAAGTTTAAAAAAGTACTATTTGCAATAGTTATGGCAACATATATGCTTCCATCAGCTGCAACTTATGTACCATGTTATATAATTTTATCAAAGGTCAACTTAATTGATACATTAACAGGATTAATAATAAGTAATTTTGCTAATGTATTTGGAATATTCTTAATGAGACAAGCTTTTATGCAGATAAATAAAAGCCTCATTGAAGCAGCAAGAATGGATGGTGCAAGTCATTTTAAAATATTATGGGATATAGTATTTCCATTAACAAAGCCCACATTTATCACATTTGGATTAATAAGCTTTGTAACATATTATAATGATTATATGTATCCATCTCTTATAACAAAAAGTCCTGAGAAATTTTTAATATCTGCAGGTCTTAGACAATTTTTTATTGAAGGAGGAGCTTATGGAATAAAATGGCCGGAAATTATGGCAGCAAGTACAATTACAGTACTTCCACTTCTTATTTTATTCTTTACAGCTCAAAAGTGGTTTATGAAGGGTATAAGTGATTCTGGTGTTAAGGAATAAATCATTATTACAGGATTTTGTTTAGAGTAATGTGTATAAAATAGAAATGCAAATCTAATTTATAATGACATAAGAAGAACTGCCTAAGGAAAGGTGTATAATAGAATCTTTCCTTAGGCAGTTTATTATTTTTAGAAGTTTATCTTTTTTCTTCTCATTCCAATATTTACAATAAGACCCACAGAACATACTGTTGTAAGGAGGGAGCTTCCGCCATAACTTATTAATGGAAGGGTTATTCCTGTAATAGGCATAAGACCAATTGTCATACCTATATTCTGCATTATGGCATGTAAAAAGTATGATATTATTCCCACACATATATATGAACCAAATAAATCTTTTGAAGTTCTTGCAATATTGATCATTTTAAAAATGAGAAATCCGTATAATATTAGAAGAAGCATGGCACCAAGGAATCCCCATTGTTCTGCAATGGCAGCAAAAATAAAGTCTGTTTGTACTTCGGGAACATTCTGAGCTGCATATCCTGTTGTTCCGTCATTTTTTATGGATGGTCTGCTTCCAAACATACCACCAGAACCAATACCAATAAGAGACTGGGTTAAGTGATATCCTGTATCAGCATCATCAGCAGCAGGATTTAAGAAACCTGTAAATCTTGCCTTTTGGTAATCTGGAAGAAATCCTGAATTCCATACAATGACTATTCCCAGAAATAAAGTTAAAAAGCCTCCACCTATTATTTTTGTATCAAGGCCGGCAATAAAAAAGATTCCTAAAACTATAAAGAAACATACCATGGTCATGCCCATATCAGGCTGAATTATTATGAACAATACTGGAATAGCAGCATAAAATACCAGTGTAAAAAAGTTTTTTACATCATTTATTCTGCCATCCATTTCTTCAAGTTTTTTTGCCAGCATAAATATTATTCCCAGTTTTGCAAGTTCTGCAGGCTGCAATGATACAGGACCGAATACAAGCCAGCCTCTTGCACCATTAACTACTTTTCCAGCAAATCTTGTTATTAAAAGGAGTATTACAGTTCCCCAGTAAAAAATGGGTGCGTAATTTAATAAAAGGGAATAATCAAAACACAATACAAAATACATTGCTATAAGAGAAGCAATAAACCATAAAAGCTGTCTTTTCATATAAAATAATCCATATTCACCTTTGGTACATAGATATATGTTGAATATTCCATAAAGAACTAATAAAATCATTGAAATAAGCAGGACTTTATCAATTTCTTTAAGAAGTTTTGTGTCCAATTTAAACTTACTAAACACCATTTCACCTCTTTATATAAATTTTAATTATTATGTAATTTTTTTAGCTTTTATTATGAAAATAGAAAATATTCTTATAAAATACAATAATATTAATCTATTTTATTATAACTTATTATAACCCTATTCTCTATAATATTTCATATACATATATAATTCGTAATAATAAATTAATATTTCCACGTTTATGATATAGCTTAAGGGTTTTCTATTGATGTGAAGTAAATTTAAGTATGGTATAATAGATAAGTATTTTAATGTTTATGAAAGGCTGGAGTTTTTATGAATTGCAAAATAAGTGTAATAATTCCTGTTTATAAAGTTAGGGATAGAATTGTAAATACTCTGAAATGTATTAAAAATCAAACCTTTAAAAATTTCGAAGTTCTATTTATAGATGATGGTTCTCCAGATGACAGCAGTGAATTTGTTCAGGAGTTTTTAAAAGACAGTTGTGTAAATTATAAGATTATAAAAAAAGAAAATGGCGGGGTAAGTTCAGCAAGAAATCTTGGAATTGAAAGGGCACAGGGAAAATATATAACGTTTTTAGATTCAGATGATTACATTGAAAATAATATGCTTGAAGTGTTTTATGAAAAAGCAGAAGAAGAAAATGCTGACATTGTTTATTCTGCCTATGTTTTTGAAGACAGCAGTAAAGAGCCTATAACAGATAATAAGGCTGACCTTAAAGAAGGTCTGTATAATGGAATAGATACTGCTACAGGACTTGCTTATGGAACAACATACACACATATAATGGCCAACATGTTTAAGGCTTCAATTATAAAAGAAAACAATATTAAGTTTGATACTAACAGAAAATTTGCTGAGGATATAGCATTTATGATAAAAGCTTATGGACATTCAGAAAGAATATATTGTATAGATGAAATATATGCCCATTATGTAAGATGGAGTCAGTCTGTTATGAACAATATCAAAATAAGCTATCTTGATGTATATTATTCAAACATTGAAACATTAAAATATATACAAACCAATTTTAAAAGCAGACAGCTTGAAAATGCCATGATAACAAGCAGAATTCCTGCTGCCATTGTTAATATTTTTATAGCTTTTTGTACAAAGGATTCTTTAAAGCAGGAATTATATGAATTTTTAAGTGATAAAAAGGTAAGGTCAGAATTGAGAAAATACAAAATGGCTAAACTAGAGAAAGACAGATTAAGATATTTAATATTAAGTAAAGTTATTTTAATATGTCCTAAAATTGTTGAAAAGTATTACAATAGAAAAAAACAATAAAATATTTATTTAGGAGAGAAATTCTTATGAATGAAGAATTATATAATGCACAGGATTATGTTGATTTAAATCTTAGAGAAGCACAAAAAAAAATGGTGATAATTTTAAAGGATGTACATAATATCTGTGAAAAACATAATATAAATTACTTTCTTGATGCAGGAACCTTAATTGGAGCAGTACGTCATAAAGGCTTTATTCCATGGGATGATGATTTGGATGTGGGAATGCTTAGAGAAGACTATGTGAAATTTCTCCAAATTGCAAAGGAAGAACTTCCAGAGTATCTTTTTCTTCAAACCTTTGATAATGATAAGTATTATGATATTTATCAGGTTCCATGTAAAATTAGATATAATGATACACTGTTCATTCAAAAAGACATTGCAGAAAATCCTAAAATGCACAATGGGATTTACATAGATGTTTTACCCTATGACAGTCTGCCTAAAAAAAGATGGGTTTATAAATTGCAGAGAAAAATAAGCAATAATTTAATAAAGGCTTTTGTGAGAATAAGAGAAATTCCAGATAAGCTTTCATTAAAAAATAAAATAACCCATTTCTTTTATGGAATTATAGTAAAGGTATTAAAAGATAAGGGAAGACAAAAAATATTTAATATGCTTATAAAATGGAATGATAAGAATTCATCATATATGGCATATGGTGTTGATACTCCATGGGATGAATATATATATGAAAAGAAGGATTTTTTTCAGCTTTCAAAAATAGAATTTGAAGGAGATTATTTTTATGGACCTAATAATCCAGATGCAGTTTTAACAAGACTTTATGGAGATTATATGACTCTGCCTAAAGAAGAAGAAAGACAGTGGCATGCTAAAATAATAAAGGTGAAGAAGGAAAATTAAATTTTACTTAAGAAGTTCTTTAATATATTGCATATGCATTTTTATATGGGTATAATGACAATTGACAATGGACGATTGACAATTGACAATGAGGAAAGGAAATATACTGATTTTCCTTATGTTTCAAATATTTTTCTAAGAGAAATTATCAATAGTTGTCCATTGGTAATTGTCAATTGTTCATTGAATTAAGGAGCGGATAATTTGATAAGTGTATCTATTATTACACCAGTCTATAATGTAGAGGCATGTATAGAAAAGAGTGTAAAATCCATAATAAATCAAACTTACAAAGAATTTGAATACATATTAATAGATGATGGAAGTCAGGATAAAAGCATAGAAATAGCAGAAAGTCTTTTGAAAAACAGTGATATAAATTATAAGATATTAAGGCAGAAAAACAGTGGTGTAAGTGCAGCAAGAAACTTAGGCATAAAAAATGCACAAGGAAAATATATAACATTTTTGGATTCAGACGATTACTTTCATAATGAGTTTATAGAATTAATGTATAAAAAGGCTGAAGAGACAGAATGTGATGTTGTATTTTGTGATTATAGTGAAGTGGATGGAAAGGATAATATTTTAGTTAAAAATAGAACAAAATATGTGCAGGATTTTATAGATGGAAGAAGTGCAGCATTAAAGCAGCTAAGTGATCATATTACCATAGGAATGAGAAGTGCCATATACAGGAGCAGTGTTATTAAGGATAATGATATTCTTTTTGACAGCAATAGAAAATATGGTGAAGATATGGTTTTTATAGTTAAGGCTTTAATGAATTCATCTAAGGTGGTTTCTGTAAATAAAATTCTTGCTTATTATGTTATATGGGAAAATTCAATAACTCAGAAGGTTTCTTTAAAACATATAGACTGTTATAATTCCTACAATGATTTATTACAGTATGTAAAAGAAAAGAAAAATTATAAAGAGATTGAGAGGTTTTTAATTGAATATAAAATTCCCTATTCCATATGCCATATATTTTCTATATTTTCCAGAGATGAAAATTTTTATAAATCCTTACTTGAATTCTTATCTGAAAGTCATGTAAAAGAGGCCTTGGCACATTACAAAATTCAAAGATTGGATAAAAGTAATATAAGATATTTTATTCAATGTAAGTTAATAAAATTTTCTCCTAAATTATTATTAAAAATATTTAATATGTTAAGATAAAATATTATAAGTTTTAAAATTATAGTATCTATCAATTGAATTATGATGAGGTGTGTACTATGAGAAGTTGGAAAACTTTAGTTATTATAATAATCGACTTATTTATGGTAAATATGGCTTACCTTTTTGCTATAAATATAACCCAGGTAGGAGCCTTCAGAGATATAGCACAAATATATTCTCATGATGTTATTGTATTAAGTATTATATATGTGATTTGTTTCTATCTGTTTAAAATGTATGACAGTTTATGGCATTTAACAGGAACAGATGAATTCCTTCTTGGTGTGGGAGGAAATATTCTGGCAAGTATATTAACAATTGCTTATACAAGACAGCTTGGCGCAACAATTCCTTTAAATGTATGTGTTGTTGGAACTCTCCTTGCAATATTCTTTGTTCTTGGATATAGAATTTTATACAGGGTTTACAGAAGAATACAGCTGTACATACCATACAGGTATTCCGCAGATCAGCACAGAGTAATGGTAGTTGGTGCAGGTTCAGCAGGAACAATGATAATAAATGAAATGCTTGCAAGAAGGGAATTAAAGTATAATCCCATTGTTCTTATAGATGATGATAAAAGTAAGCTTGGAAGAAGAATTTCTGGAATAAAAATTGAAGGAAACAGAAATGATATTCCATATATAGCATCAGAACGGGAAATAGATCTTATTCTAATTGCAATTCCTTCATTGGATTCAAAAAGCAAGGCTGAGATAATAGATATATGTAAGCAGACAAATTGTAAACTAAAAATAATTCCTGGAATGTATGAAATAATAAATGGTGATGCTACTGTAAGCAGAATTAAAGATGTGGATTTAGAAGATCTTTTAGGAAGAGACCCTATTGTTCTTGATAATAGAGGAATTGCAGAGTACATTCAAAACAAAACAATACTGGTAACAGGCGGAGGCGGCTCTATAGGATCTGAGCTTTGCAGGCAGATTGCTGTTTTTAACCCTAAGAAATTAATAATTTTTGATATTTATGAAAACAATGCCTATGATATTCAAAATGAATTAAAAGACAGTTTTCCGGATTTGGAACTAAAGGTATTTATAGGATCTATAAGAGACAGGGCAAGATTACATGAAATATTTAAAAAGTATAAAATAAATGTAGTTTTCCATGCAGCAGCTCATAAGCATGTACCACTTATGGAAGACAGTCCAAAGGAAGCAATAAAAAATAATGTATTTGGTACATTAAATCTGGCCCTTGAAGCCAGTGAGGCTAAAATAGACAGATTTGTAATGATATCAACAGACAAGGCAGTTAATCCTACAAACATAATGGGTGCAAGTAAAAGACTATGCGAAATGATTATTCAGGCTGTTAACAAAGAATCTGAAACAGAGTTTGTTGCTGTAAGATTTGGTAATGTACTTGGAAGTAATGGGTCAGTTATTCCACTATTTAAGCGTCAGATAGCCAATGGCGGACCTGTAACTGTAACACACAAAAAAATAATAAGATATTTTATGCTTATACCAGAAGCAGCACAGCTTGTGCTTCAGGCAGGTGCTTTTGCCAAAGGCGGAGAAATTTTTGTTCTTGACATGGGAAAACCAGTAAAGATATATGACTTGGCTTGTGATTTAATAAGACTTTCAGGTCTTGAACCTAATAAAGATATAAAAATAGTATTTACAGGACTTAGACCAGGAGAAAAGTTATATGAAGAACTTCTTATGAGTGAAGAAGGTCTTGAAGATACTCTTCATAAAAAAATTCATGTTGGGAAACCTACATTTGAAGACATGAATAGTCTTACAATTAAATTAAATCAGTTAAAAAGCTTATTAGAAATGGATGATATTAATGAGCTTAAGAGACAGATGCAGAAAATAGTTCCAACATATCACTATAAAGAAGAAGATGAAGTAGCTGCTGAAAATGCAGATAAGGAGTAAAAATGACTAAGGAAAATATAAGGACAATAAGTTTAATTTCAGTAATAGCATTAATTGCAATGATAATGGGATTTTTAAATCATAGTTATGTTGTTTCGGGTATGTTTATAGCAGTAATAGCAATTCTTGGCTTTATTATGAAAGACAGGGATTTATATGATGTTATGTATGGTGTTTTGATGTTTTCACTGTGTTTTGATTATGTGCTTCATGTTCCAGGAATAGAAAATGTATATATGTTTCATATAATTCTGTTTGTATTTACTTTAATGTCAATGTATAAATTTTTTACAGATAGTAATGTAAGGAAGAGAATAGACAAATTTGTATTAGTCATATTTGTGGTCTGGTTTGTTTATATGTGCATAACTGTGGTTTGGGCATTAAACAGGACCATGTCAATAAAATATATAGCAATATATCTTATGATGTTTGCCTTTATTGTTGATATTATGATATATAACATTAATAAAGAAAGATTTGCTTTAACAGTTAGGCTTATTTTAGGAGTAATAGGTTTCACAATATTTGTTGGATTTATTGAATTAGTTACAGGCCATCAGCTGCCTGTCAAACATTATGCAGATAATTTTCATAACTTATCTGAACTCCATAGGCATATGATAAATGCAAGACCAATAGCCTTTTCTTTTAATACAAATAATTTGGCAGCGACCCTTGCCATAATTACACCTATATGCTTTTTTGCAATCTACAAATTTGAAAACATAATTTTAAGAATAGTTCTTGCAATATTATCAATAACTTCTTTTGGACTTATTGTAGTAACAACATCAAGAACAGGAACTGTTGCATATTTATTTGGTTTTATAGTTTTTGTTGCTTATTCAATATTCAGCATCAGAAATTTGGGCATAAAATCTATAATAGTTCCTGTAATTTTAACAGGTGGATTGTTTTTAGCTTATAATTACAGTGGATTATTGGTAAAAATGGAGCCTGTAAATGGGGAAAAAAATAATATTACCTTATCAGATAAATTACATGCTCTTGAAGAAATGGATTTTGAAGAAGGAGGAGAAGGTTCAATTAATGTTCGTGGAACCATAATAAAGGATGTACTTGTAACAGGGTTAATTGAAAATAAACAAATTCTTGGATATGGCGTAGGAAATGTAGAACAATATGTTAGAAATATGGGGAATACAGGTACTGTATTTAGTCCTCACTGTTATCCTATCGAAATATTAGGTGACTTTGGTGTACCTGGAGTTGCTTTATATGGAATTTATTATTTATATGTTCTTTTAAGTAATATTGTTTTAGGAATTAAAAAGAAAAATACATTGTGTTTTGCAGCAGTTTCAGGGCTTATTGCTTTTGCACCAGCATGTTTTGGACCTAGTTCCATAACATATGTGTTTTCATACTGGCTTCTTATGAGTTTTTCTATAGCATGTATTCAGGCTGCAAAAATCAATGAGGACTCTTCTTATAAAAGAACTAAATTTAAAGAATATACTTTTTTAAGATAGTATGCTTTTTATTAAACAGGATTTGTGAAATTTTTTAGAACTTAATAATTAAGAGGAAACAAAACAATAAACAAGTGTTGGATTTTTTGTAAATCCAGCACTTTTTATTGTTTTGAATAATATCATAAGTCTGCCTTGTGGTTATGAAAAAAATTTTAGCTGTGAGTAAAAAAGAAAATTCTATAAATAGCAAATGAAATTATAAATTTTAAAGTTGCATAAAAATCAAACTTGCAGTACAATAATTATACTAACAGTTTAATAACTTAAAAATCATGAAAGGACAGGCCTATGAAGGAAAATCGCATAAAATTTAATAGAGAAAACATTTTACAGGCAGCTGAAGAATTATTCAATTCTAATGGAGTTGAAAGAACAACAATGGATGATATAGCAAAAAAAGCTCAGTATAGTAAATCTACTATATATGTGTATTTTAAAAGTAAAGATGAAATATACTACAATATTGTGTTTAAAGGAATGTGTTATCTTGAAAACAGTATTACTGAAAGTTTTGACAAAGAAAAAGCCTTTAAGGAAAACTTTTTAAAATTATGCAATTGTTTTGTAGAATTTAAAAAGAAATATCCCTTGTATTTCAAAAGTGTTTTAAGTGAAATAGAAGTAGAGAAAAAGCACATGGAAGATATGAACATTTTGCAAGACATATATAACAAAGGAGAAGAAATAAACAATATTATTGCTGAATTTATAAAAATAGGCAATGAGAGAAAAGAAATAGAATGCAGGGAAATAATGCCCACAGTGTTTTTAATATGGGCAAGTATATCAGGAATAATTTCAATGTGTTATGAAAAAGAACAATATATAAAAATGGCTATGGGTATGACTAAAAAGGAATTTTTGAGTTATAGTTTTAAATCATTGATAAAATTGTTCAATTAGGAAGTGAAGAGTTTTGTTAGGTTATAAAATAGTAAAAATTATGAACATGAGTACTATTACAGAACAAATAGTAGAAACAGATTCTAATGAACCTCTTGAGGAAGTTAGTAATATGCTTATTGATATAGAAAGAAAAATGAGTTTTTACAAAAAGGAAAGTGACATAGGAAAAATAAATTCAGGCAGCTTAAAAAATATTAAAGTAAGCCATTCTACTTTTGAAGTAATAGAAGAAGGCATAAAATATGCAGAGTTAACAGAGGGAGCGTTTGATATTGCTTTAGGAGCAGTTATAGATGAATGGGGAATTTTTTCTGAAAAGGAGCATAGAGCTGATAGTGAAAAAATAATAAATTTAAAAACCCATGCATTGTATAAAAATATAATACTTGATAAGAAAAATAAAAGTGTTGCTCTAAAATATGATGATATAAAACTGGATTTAGGCGGCATTGCTAAGGGTTATGCATCACAAAAAGCCATTGAAATTTACAAAAACCATGGTATTAAATCTGCAATGATTAATATTGGAGGAAATGTTCAGCTGTTGGGAAGGAAAAGTAATGGAGACCTGTGGAGTGTGGGCATACAGAACCCTTATAAGGAAAGAGGGGAAATTGTTGGTGCATTACAATGTGAGGACATTTCTGTTGTTACATCAGGTAATTATGTAAGGTATTTTCAGGCTGAAGGCGAAAAGTTTGGACATATTTTAAATCCTATTAATGGACAACCTGTTAAAGGTGATTTTGTCAGTGTTACAGTAGTGTGTAAAAATGGAGTTAAGGCAGATGCCTTATCAACAGCCCTGTTTGTTATGGGAAATTTGAAAAAGGTGTTGGACTTTTTAGAAAATACCAATGATTGTAGTGTGATTCTGCTTACTAATAATAATGAATTCTATATAAGCAGAACTTTAAAAGATAATTTTTTTATCACTGAAGATTTTCAAGGAAAAATTTATATTATTTAAAATTGGATGGGGGTTTTATCTATGAAAACTAATATGCTAAAAATAATTATTTCTTTGTGTGTTGTAGGAATTTGTTTATATGGAGTGTATTTATACAAAATACACAAATATAAAAATGAAGTTAAAAAAATTCAAATTGCAGAAGTGAAATTAGAAGATATTCCAGATGGAGAATATGATGGAACATGTGATGTGGGAATAATAAAGGCATCAGTAAATGTTAGGGTTAAAAATCATGAAATAGAAGATATTAAACTTGTTGAACACATAAATGGTAAAGGGAAAAAAGGTGAGGCTGTAATTGAAGAAGTGATAAAAAAGCAGAGTTTAAAGGTTGACACTATTTCAGGTGCAACAAATAGTAGTAAGGTAATATTAAAGGCCATTGAAAATGCTTTTGAAAAATAATTTGTTAAGGATTTATGTTTGCTTCCAATATATGATAAAAATCTATTGACAAAAGAACAGACTTAAGATAATATAAATATGCAAATGCAAATAATTTGCATATGGAGGTTAAAATGAAGAAAAAAATAATTACTTTATGTATGGCTGTTTTTTTAGGAATTTCCATTATAGGATGTAAAACAGCAGATACATCAAATCAAGCAGCATCAAATGGAGTAGAGGATGGAAAAATAAATGTTACAGTTTCTTTTTATCCTTTAAAGGATTTTACTGAAGAGATAGGCAAAGATAAGGTTAATGTTAAAGTATTAATACCAGACAATATGGAGCCTCATGATTATGAACCTAAGACAAAAGATTTTGAAAACTTAATAAAGAGTGATTTATTTATATACAACGGATTTGGATTAGAAACATGGGTTGATAAGGTTTGTGAATCTGTTAAAAATGAAAAAGTGACTCTTGTAGATTCCAGCACAGGAATAAATCCTATATTAATAAATGATGAAGAATATCATGAACATAATGATCAGGAAGAAGAACATCATGAACATTCACATGAGGGCAATGATCCACATATATGGTTAAGTTTAAAAAATGCACAGATACAATGCAAAAACATAAAAGATGCCTTAATTAATGCAGATAGTTCTAATAAAGATTATTATGAAAGCAATTATGAAGCATATGTAAAAAAACTTGAAGATTTATATAATGACTACAAAATTAAGTTTCAGCAGATAGAAAATGACGATTTTATAACAGGTCATGCAGCCTTTGCTTATTTATGCAGAGATTTTGATTTGGAACAGCAGTCAGTAGAAAATGTATTTGGAGAAGGAGAGCCGACTCCAAAACAATTAGAAAGATTAGTTGATTTTTGCAGAGAAGAAAATATAAAAATTATTTTTTCTGAATCTCTTGCAAGTCCAAAGGTGTCAGAGACCCTTGCGTCAGAAGTGGGAGCAGAAGTAGTTTCTATTTACACTCTTGAATCACAGGAGGATAATAAAAATTATATTGAAGCCATGGAATACAATTTAGAGCAGATATATAGTTCCTTATCTAAATAAGCAGCTTGTTCAAAAAATATGATAGTGATTAGTTTAAATTGCATATTTTATGTGATTCAAATTAATCACTATTTTTTAACCTATAGGAATTTAGATTATGAAATAAATCTTCATTTTTACTTAGAGGAATTTTATGAAATATTTTTATACTATTTATGTAGGAATGAGCAAATTTTTAATGAATAAATAGTGAAAATAGTGTATAATCTAGATGGATAAAAATTGAAAAGAATACTATTAAACGAAAGGTATAATTGCTATGGCCTATATTGTAGTTGACTTAGAATTCAATAATATGAATAAAATAACTGAAAGTTATAGGGATTTTTATGAAAAATATAAGAGTCTTGAAAATATAGAAATTGAAAATGAAATAATAGAAATTGGTGCTGTAAAATTAGATGAGCATATGCAGTGTATAGATTCTATGAAGGAATATATCCATCCATCCATATTTCCAATAATAAATCCTATTGTAAATGAAATAACAAAAATAGACATGGATTTGCTGAATGAAAAGGGAATATCCTTAGAAGATGGACTTAATAAGCTTAAATCCATGTTTAATGATGGTGATGTTTTATGTTCATGGGCAAAGGATGATATTATAGAACTTATTATTAATGCTCAATATCATAATTATAAAGATATTGGTTTTATAAATAGATATTTAGATTTACAGGAATATGCTACAACAATTTTAGGATATAAAAAATCTTTAGGTTTAAAAAAAGCAATTACAGAATTAAAAATAAGAATTGATGAAAATAAACTTCACGATGCTTTTTACGATGCTCAATATACAGGAGAGGTTTTTAAAAGAATATATAATTCAAGGATTATTAAAAACTATATAGTAGAAGATATTTATAATATGCCTGCATTGAATATAGAAAACCTAGAAGATTTCAAAGTTGCTGAAGACAAACTTATGCTTCAGTGTCCTAAGTGTAAGCAGAAAATTAATCAAAGTACTGATATAGTAAGTGCTAAATGGCGTTTCTTAGCAGCAGGTATATGTCCTAAGTGCAAGAGTAATGTTCTATGTCAGATAAATATTAAGAAAAGCTTTAAGGGGGATATATACTATAAAGAGACAAGCAGTATTGTAAATAGTGAGGTTTTTGAAGATTATTGCTATAAACTAAATAATAAGTTAAAAATAAATTAAAGAATTTTCATATTAAATATGTTAAAATGTAGTTAAGTAAAAATATTTATTTAGGAAAGGATTTTAGTTATGAATATAGCCTTTTTTCTTACTCCTAAAAATGAAGTTGTATATGAAAATATAGAAGCAACAATGAGACAAGTTATGGAGAAAATGGAGCATCATGGGTATACAGCTATTCCTATTATAGATAGGAATGGTAAGTATGTAGGAACATTAACAGAAGGAGATCTTCTTTGGAAATTAAAGAATACTCCTGATTTGAATTTTAAAAATACTGAATCTATTAAAATAAACCATATTCCAAGAAGAGTAAAGCATAAATCTGTTACAATAACTTCTAATATTGAAGAGCTTATAACTCTTGCAGTGAGTCAGAACTTTGTACCTGTAACTGATGACAATGGTATATTTATAGGAATAATAAAACGAAGTGATATTATTAACTACTGTTATAGAGAAATGGAAAAGAGAAAGCATCTTGAAATTGAGCATTTCTCCATGTATGATGAAGGATAAAATTACAGTTAATCTATATATTACGAAAAACTTAAGTGTGGTAGTAACCCAACGAAAATGATAGACTTGCAGCTGAAATATATATTCAAGGAAATTTAGAGGCTGAAACTTTAAGATTTATTAATGTCCACAAACTACTTGCTCCCTCTGAGGAAAGCAATAATTCATAATATATTTTTATATTACAGTATTGTTGTGTTTAAAAATGTCTTCTGAAATCTTCAGAGTGACAAGTAGTTTTATGGACAATAACAAATCAAAAGTTTCTAACCTCAAAATTTATTGAATATATATTTCACTGCAAGTCTATCATTTTCTGGTTTTATCACAAATACAAGTTTTACTGAATATATGGAATACAATGGTATATGTTTATGCCATAAATGCCTTTTTAATAAAAGTAGAATTTTATATAACAGAACATGTTAACATTTTATTATGTTTCCTAATTTAGTTGTACTACTAACCTCTGAAGGAGCAAGTGTTGAGTGGACATATGAAGATTGTAATGTTTCAAATTAAAAATCCCTGCTATTTCAAAATTTTGTCTGCCTGTTCCTTTTATCGTTGAGTTACCACTACATTAAGTTTTATGTCCTTTATAGATTTTATTTTTCAATAATGCCATCTTCCATTGTATATTGTTCAAGTGAATTTTCTTTTACTTGAATGCATGCAAAGCTTATATCAGAATTTTCAGAAGCAAAAAACTGTCTTTTTGCTGCAGGTGAAATACGAATCCAGTCACCTTCAAAAAGTTCAACTGTTTCGTTGTCAATAACTGCCTTGCCTTTACCAGAAAGAATCACATATATTTCTTCATTTTGTTTGTGCCAATGAACAAATGGTACACAAGAACCTGCTGGTAAATTATTTATACTGATTTCTGCTCCTGTTAAAGAAAGCTGGTCATGAAGTTCAGTTCTTGCCTCTTTTTCTACTTTTACTTTTTTGTAATTACTCATAAATAGTACCTCCAATATTAATTTTAATTTGATAAATAGATGGTATTGTCGCATTAAATAATTAATGAACAGTTCCCTTTTTATAGTTGTAACAATGTTGGTTACAACTATATTATAACAATTTTTGTTGTAATGTCAATGGTTACAATGAAAAATAATAGGAATATTGCACTAAATAATCAGTGCATAGTTTCTTTTTATAGGGATCATAATTTAATGAATTAAGCTAAGAGTTAAAAACTAAGAACTAAAAGTTAAGGAAATTTTTCTTTCAGAAAAATTAAATTATATGCAATACAAAACTTTATTTTTGTATGTTTGCTGATTTATTAAAATCATAGATTTTAATAAATCAGTTTTGTAATAATTTAATGAAAAATCTGAAAGATTTTTTCCAATAACTCTTAGTTCTTAGTTATAAATGTCAAAGATATAGAATCTATTTAATGAGCCCTGTTAATATTATATAGAAATATATTTTTGAGTATCTTTTTTTATATCCTCTAAAGTAATGGAAGCAAGTTCATTTTCCATAGCATTTTGTACCTGTAACAGTTTATTATCAAGTATACGGTGTATATTTTCACCAACGGGGCATTCAGAATTTGGATTTTCATGAAAATGGAATAAATATCCTTTATCTATACATTCAACTGCTTTATAAATATCCAGAAATGTAATCTCACACAATGGTTTTGTAATTGAAGTTCCTCCTGAACCTCTTGAAACTTCCACAAGACCTGCACTTTTTAACTGTCCTAATATTTTTCTAATTATTACAGGATTAACATTAGTGCTGCCAGCAAGAAAAGCACTTGTTACTTTGTATTTAGATTTAAATGTATCAATACAAATAAATATGTGAACAGCTAATGTAAATCTGCTTGAAATCTGCATAGTAGGAACACCTCGCTTTCTATAGAACAGTGTATCATTTAAAAAATTTAATTTCAATAATTTTTAGTATTATAACTTAGTGTAGTGGTAACTCAACGATAAAAGAAACAGGCAGATAAAATTTTGAAATAGCAGGGATTTTTAATTTGAAACATTACAATCTGCATATGTCCACTCAACACTTGCTCCTTCAGAGGTTAGTAGTTTGTGGACATTAACAAAGCTTAAAGTTTCAGACTTAAAATTTCCTTGAATATATATTTTAGCTGCAAGTCTATCATTTTCGTTGGGTTACTGCCACACTTAAGTTTTTCGTAATATAGAGAAAATGAGAGAAAAGATAATGGTTAAACTTGTATAAAATATTTTATTAGATTAATATTAATATATGTGTACGAAAATAGGAGGAATTTAAAATGAATAATGAAGAACAAGAAATTTCAATGAGTGATTTTTT
>CAZPRO010000030.1:0-21051 GCA_964588775.1 uncultured Clostridium sp. | reverse complement strand
ATACATATGTAAAATTCAAAAATAATCAGACTGGAGAAACAGATGCTTTTTGTATGATTTTTGCATTCGAAGCAAAAAAATGCAATCCATGACAAAGGACAGGAATTAAGTTGAATTTTTTGGTATAATTATAAGTGATTATAAGTGCTTGAGGGGTTCTGCAAGTACTAAATTATATATAAAATTGGAGAAATATTTATTGAGAGTAAAAAAACAACTTTTTGGCATTGCTTTTACCATAGCAATAATGTTTAAGTCTGACTTTAAAATTTCTATTAAAGTTTTTGGATATGTGAACCAACTGTCAAAGAGAACATATGAAGCTGGAATTTTAAAATCTTCAGACTGTTTTAGCATATTAAGCATTACTTGAGGTGATTTTGAAACTGCTTATTTTCGAAGCTTTGCCCTGTTAGTTCTTTTATCTAAAATTTCATTTTGAGGACAGAATCTATTTGACTCTTTTTCAGATGAAAGAAGAGAAAAAGCAAGTGGTAAGGTGTGGAGAATTAAGAAACCTATAAATTACATCTTTCTCAAATTCTAATGATTCTTTAAAATTAAGAATTCTATTATTAGTTATGATTATTGCATTTTTATGTATTATAGCTACATTATAATTGGCAATATGTATTCAGCATTAAAAGAGAAGCAGACTGCAAATGAATTTTTTAAAGTAATAAATCAATATGGAGTATGTCTAAGTGGAATTATAAAAATTGTTGTAATTTTATACAGCATATTTTCTATGTTAATGTATGTAACTCTGCCATAAAGTTTTGTGTAGAAAAGCAGATTAAAGGGGATAATAATGCTAGTATAAGGATATTCAAGTGAAGGGTGACAGGCGGTATCAGATAGGTATTGCAATTAATAAAAATAAGCAGAATATGAATTAAAGATTATTAGATAAGGACTGAATATATGACTGAAAAACATTATATAAAAATCACTAATTATATTAGAGGAAAAGAAAAATTAAATAACATATTAATTAGCTTATGTAAAAATACACCCAAATTAATTATTGTAATTTATATTTTATGGATAGGAATTTTATTAATTAATAGAGATAAAAAATTATACCCATTTATATTTGTACCAGCAATAAATTTAATTTTAATTAGTATTTTTAGAAAAATACTAAATAGAAAAAGACCTTATGAGAATTATTCCTATAGGCCTATTGGAAAATATAAAAGAGGTAAGGGAGAATCATTTCCAAGTCGTCATACATCCAGTGGCGTAATCATAGCAATGGCATGTTATTATGTAAATCCCGTATTAGGGGGGATTATGTGGATTTTAGCTTTTATAGTTGGAATAACACGCATATTATGTGGTCTGCACTATCCATCTGATGTATTAGGAGGAGCGGCTATAAGTATTATTTTTGGAATTTTAGGATTTTAAAAGTAAAAGAAAACTTATAATATTTGAAATTATATAAATAAATTTTTAAATTATCCAATATAATGGTAAAATAATAGGGACAATATTATTTGAAGACAGTTATGAAATAGGAAAATAAATTTTTGTCAAATGAAGGAAAGATATTTATTAAGTATAGTATATAATTAAGTAGCGAGGCTTTTGTTATGTTTATTTTAGCGTAGCAAGAGTACTTGCTCTTTTTGTAACTTAAGTATATAAAGTATTAAGCAAGGGGGAGTTTTATGGAAAATATTTTAATTTTAATAGCAGTAGTAATTATTTTATGTATTTTAGCAGATAAATTTTCTAATAGATTTGGTATGCCTGCTTTAATATTATTTATGTTTTTAGGTATGTTGTTTGGAAGTGATGGAATATTTAAAATTCCATTTGATAATTATGAATTGGCAAAAAAATCCTGTATTATTGCCTTAGCCTTTATTATGTTTTATGGAGGATTTAATACTAAATGGTCTGCAGCAAAGTCAGTAGCAGTTAAAGCTACCTTGCTGTCAACTGCTGGAGTACTTATTACAACAGGCTTTACAGCTGTGTTCTGTCACATAATATTGAAAATATCTTTTGCAGAAAGTTTTGCCATTGGAGCAGTATTGGGATCTACTGACGCGGCAAGTGTATTTTCTATTTTGAGAAAGAAAAAGCTGAATTTGAGGGATAAGACAGCATCAATTTTAGAGATAGAAAGTGGAAGTAATGATCCCATATCTTATGTATTGACTCTTGTGGCTATATATATTTTGCGTGGGGATAGTATGGCTAAGATTCCTCAAATTATATTAATGCAAATAATATTTGGAATATTGTTTGGAATTGTTGTATCATTGGCAGCTATTCATATTATGACAAAAACTAAAATAGTTCCTCAAGGCTTAGATACTATATTTATGGTTGCAATAACTTTATTTTCTTTTGCTCTACCAGAATTAATGGGAGGTAATGGTTTTTTAAGCGTGTATATTACAGGAATTATTATAGGAAATAGTCCTATTAAGAATAAGGACATTGTTATACCATTTTTTGATGGAGTTACTACATTAGCACAAATTTTAATATTTTTCTTATTAGGATTACTGTCTTTTCCGCATAAATTATCCAAGGTTATGGCAGTTGCTATTTTTATAACTCTGTTTGTAAGTTTTGTTGCAAGACCTATTGCAGTCTTTATATTACTAAAACCATTAAAGTGCAGCTTTAACCAATGCTTACTTATTACTTGGGCAGGATTGAGAGGAGCAGCATCAATTGTTTTTTCTATAGTTATTATTGCCAGTGGAATTAATGTGGATATGGATATATTTCATATTGTATTTATGACAGCAATTTTTTCAGTTCTTGTTCAGGGAAGTATGCTGCCCTGGGTATCAAAAAAGCTTAATATGATTGATAATGAAGTGGATGTATATAAGACATTTAATGATTATAAAGAGGAATCAGGAATTGCTTTAATGAGAATATATATTCCTAAAGGACATAGCTGGGAAAATAAAACTATTAGTGAAATAAATATGCCTTTAGGTTCTTTGGTAATTATGATAAAGAGGAATCATATGACTGTAGTTCCTAATGGAAATACAATTATAAAGGAAGATGATACATTAATTTTAAGTGTTCCTCAATATGATTCAACAGAAAATATTAATTTAAAAGAAATTAATATTGATAAGGATAATGTATGGGCAGATAAAACAATTGCAGAGCTGAATCTTCCAGATAATCAGCTAATTGCCATGATAAAAAGAGGTGAGGAAAACATTATACCAAGCGGAAAAACAGAACTTAAGGATGGGGACATTGTTGTAACATTAAGTGAAGAATGGGTATAAATTTCTAATATATTAATAAATATGCAATTTGAGGAGGGTGATAATTATGAGAATACTTCATACTGCTGACTGGCACCTTGGAAAAAATATTGAAGGAATAAGCAGAATGAACGAACAAGAGCAGTTTTTAGAAGATTTTGTGAAAATCGTGGAAGACAATAATATAGATTTAGTATTAATAGCAGGAGATATTTATGATAGTGTAAATCCACCAGCAAAAGCAGAAAAAATGTTTTATGAAACCTTGAAGAAAATATCCAAAAATGGAGAACGGATTACATGTGTAATTGCAGGTAATCATGACAGCCCTGAAAGACTTGTTGCAGCAGGACCATTAGCTGGCAATCATGGAATAATTATGTGTGGAACTCCTAAAACAATAATATCAACAGGAAAGTATGGTCAAAATAAAGTATTAGACTCTGGAGAAGGATATATTGAAGTAGAAATAAAAAAGGAGAAGGCTGTTATTTTAACAGTTCCTTTTCCAAGTGAAAAAAGACTCAATGAAGTAATATATGATTTTATGAGCAGTGAAGAAGAAAAGGCTCAATCTTATGGTGAAAGAATTTCTGAATTGTTTAATAAATTAGAATGTCAATTTAGAGACGATACCATAAATCTTGTAGTATCACATTTGTTTGCTATGGGAAGTGAAGAAAGCGGTTCTGAACGAAGCATACAACTTGGAGGAAGTTATATTGTTCATGGTGAGTGTTTTCCAAAGAAAGCTCAATATATTGCCCTGGGGCATGTACACAAACCACAAATAGTACCAGGAACCAATAAAAAAGCAAGATACTGTGGTTCGCCACTTCATTATAACAAAAGAGAAATAAACTTTAAAAAGAAGTGTTTTGTAATTGATGTACATGCAAATGAAGAATGCAAAATAGAAGAAATAGAATTTAAGGTTTATAAACCTATTGAAATATGGAAATGTACCAGTATTGACCATGCAATAGACAAGTGCAGGGAAAATCAGGGGAAAGAAAGTTATGTTTATCTTGAGATAGAAAGTGATAGATATATTAGTGAAGAAGAAATAAAAGAAATGAAGAGTTATAAGAGTGATATTCTTGAGATTATGCCTAAAATAAACCATAATGAGCAGGAAGAAAAAGAATTTATAAATATATCACAAAAATCCTTTGAAGATATATTTAAGGAATTCTATAAAAAGGAGAGATTAGTTGAACCTGATAGTGAAGTATTAAATACACTTTTAGCAATAGTTGGAGAGGAGGAAGAAGATGAGACCCATTAAACTTACAATTGAAGGATTGAATAGTTTTGAAGAACAGCAGATAATAGATTTTGAAAAATTAACAAGTAGAGGTTTTTTTGGAATATTTGGTCCTACAGGAAGTGGAAAATCAACAGTTTTAGATGGAATAACTCTTGCTCTTTATGGGAATATGTCTAGAAAGAGTTCAAATTATATAAATGTCAACAGTAATAAGCTCAATGTAAATTTTGAATTTAAAATAAGTGGAACTGAAACAAACACATATATTGTTGATAGAGAATTTAGACGAACTAAAGAAGGTATAAGAGCAGGCAAATGCAAAATTGTACATAAGGATTCCATGGAAATCTTAGCTGAAGGTACAAAAAATGTAAATAGTCAAGTTGAAAGTGTAATTGGATTGAATCTTGAAGATTTTACAAGAACAGTAGTGCTTCCTCAGGGGAAATTCAGTGAGTTTTTGAAACTTGAAGGAAAACCTAGGAGAGATATGCTTGAAAGACTCTTCAATTTAGAAAAATATGGGGATGATTTAAGCAGAAAACTTGGAAGAAAAATAGTGCAGCAAAGAAATGAGTATAATTTCTTAAATGGACAGTTAAAGGGATATGAAGATGTAAATGAGGATAATATTAGAAACAATAAAGAAAAGCTTCATAACTTAGAAGAAGATTATAATAAAAAAAGAAATGACTATGAAAAGATTTTAGAAGAAGCTAAGGAAGCTGAAGAGATACATAGTCTTCAAAAAGAATACTTAGATTATAATCATAAGAAAGAAGAATTAGAAAAAGATAAAGAATATTATAGAAATCTTGAAATAAATATTAAGAATAGTGAAGCCAGTATTCAGGTAATGCCGTATGTTGCAGCATATGAAAGCACTTTAGAAAGTTATGAAAAAAATATAAAAGAATTATATATTCTGAAAGAAAAACATAAAAAAATATTAAAAGATAAAAATGAAAATGAGCAGATTTATAATGAAATAAAAAATGAAAAGGATAATAAGCTTCCAAGTTTAATAATAGATGAACAAAAACTTTATAACATAATAGAAGAAGAAAATGCAGTCAAAATATTAAAAAATGAAATAGAAAAGCTGGAGGCTAAAAAAGGAAAAATCCAAGAAAATATAGCAGAAGATAGTAAAGTTTTTGAAGAAAAATTAAAAGAAGTAGAGGAACTAATAAATAAATGTGATGAAAAGCAAAATCAATATGAAAAATTGGAAATAAGAGAAGAATTTAAGGAAAAAGTTCAAGAGGGAGTTCTATTAGAGCAGAAAATATTATCATTAACAGAAATTCTTAATAATAATAAAATTAAAAAAGAGCTGATTCAGAAGGATAATGAAATTGTTTTGGAAGAAGGAAAAAAATTAAGCAGCATAATTAACCATACAGAAAAAAAAATAAAATCTTATGAAGAAGCTATTAAAAAATTAGATAAAAACTGTCCTGGAGATCAAGAAAAATTATTAGAATATAATAATGCAGTAAATGAAGTAAAAGAAAAGGAAAAAACTTTTCAAAGTGATATTGAAAAGTTAAGAAAAAGCCAGGAACTTATTAATGAATTAAAAGGTAAAATAAGTATTCAGGAAAAAAATAAGAAATCCATTGAAGAAAAGATATTTAAAGAAAAAGAGGCTTTAAAAAAAGTAGAAAGAGAGAACTTAGCTTATAAACTTAGACAGGATTTAAAGGAAAATGAAGTGTGTTTAGTATGTGGTTCAAAACATCACAATTTAAGTAACTTAGTACACATTAGTATTAATGATGACGAAGATAAGCTTAGAGAGAAAATAGAAAATTATGAAAAACAATTAGAAAATATTTCTCAGGAAATAATAAAAAACCATAGTAGATATACATTTATAAAAGAAGAATATGATGCAAGTAATGACAATATAAAAAGAATAGAAAAGGAATTAAAAGAAAATCCTTCTATTGAATTAATGAAAAAATTTGAAAAGTTAAAAACTGATATTGAAGAATATAAAAAACAAAGAGAAAAAATTCAAAATTTAATTAATGAGACTAATAATGAGAAAATAAGAAATGAAGGTTTGATAAGAACTAAAAGAGAGCTGTTTAAAAATAATGAAAATCAATTGGATTTGTTAAATAAAGACATAAATGAGAAGGAGACAATTCTAAATACTACAAGTAAGGAATTAAAAAAGATAGAAAATCAATTTAATGTGGGTAATTTTAATGAAAAAATGCAGGAAATAAATAATATTGAAAAAAGTCGGAATGTTTTAGAAAAAAATATTCGGCAATTAAGAAATATTATAGAAAAGACCAATAATATTAAAGAAGATATTAAGAACAGGTTATGTCAATTAAAAGAAGAAAAAATAAAAATAGAATTGATATTAAATCAAAACCTGAAATTGGTTCAAGATAAGGAGCTGTTCATAAAAGAAAAAATAGGGGATAAAAACTCACAGGAAATGCTATTAATGATACAAAAGCATATACAAAGAATTAATGAAAATTATGACAAACAGGAAAAAGAGTATAAAAATCTTGAAAAAATGTTTAATGAAATAAATGAACAGCTTATTTTATCAAAAAGCAAAGATAAGGAATTAAGTGTAAGAAAAATAGATGAAGAAATAAAACTAAAAGATATGCTGAGCAAAAATAATTTTTTAAGCAGTATAGAAGTAAAAGAATATTTTATCAGTGAAGAACAGCTTTTAAAATATAAAGATGAATTTAAAATATATAATGAAAATTTATCTAAAATAAGTGGAGCAATAGAAAGTATCATAAAGAAATTAAAGGGACGAAAAATAGAAGAAGAAAAATATACTGAAATTAATGAAACAAAAGAAAATTTGGAAAAAAATCTTAATGTAATAAATGAAGAAAAAATTAAATATAGTGAAACTTTAAAAAAACTTATGGAACGCAGAAATGAACAGAAAGAACTTTTAGAACAGAAAAGCAAGCAAGAACATAGGCTCAGCATATTAAATGATTTAGATAAATTATTAAAAGGTAAAAAGTTTATTGAATTTGTGGCAGCATATCAGTTAAAGTATGTATCCTTTGAAGCATCAAAGAGACTTAAAGAAATAACACGAGGAAACTATGGTCTTGAAGTTGATGATAATGGGAAATTTATAATAAGAGATTATAAAAATGGAGGTGCTGCCCGTGATGCATCAACATTATCAGGAGGAGAAACCTTTCTTGCATCACTATCTTTAGCTTTGGCATTATCTGCACAAATACAGCTTAAAGGAACAGCACCATTAGAATTGTTTTTTCTTGATGAAGGTTTTGGTACATTAGATGATGAATTACTGGATGTTGTTATGAATTCTTTGGAAAAAATTCATAATGATAGATTAAAAATTGGTATCATAAGTCATGTTGAAAGTATAAAAAACAGAGTACCAGTTAAACTGATCATAACTCCCGCAGAATGTGGAGCTCATGGAAGCATGGTGAAAATTGAAATTAATTAAACAAGTACTATATTTTTATAAAAAATGTTAAGAAAAAGTGATTTTATAAAAATAACTAAAACTATAATTGAGAAACATTATTAATAATTACACTTAATTGGTTATATTCACCAATATAAAAATAATTAGAAATAAAATGTGTCGAAAATATTATTATTATATCAAAAGAATTTATTAATAAAAAAAGTAAAAATATTTTTAATTGTAAAATAAATATTGTATAATAAAAATGAGATAAATGGGGAGGGACGATAAAATGAATTACAAAGAAAAATATAATAGCTGGTTAAACTCAGACATTATAAATGAAGAAACAAAAAATGAACTAAGAAGTATAACAGATGAAAAGGAAATTGAAGACAGATTTTATCAAGATTTGGAGTTTGGAACAGGTGGATTAAGAGGGGTTATTGGTGCTGGTAGTAACAGAATGAACATTTATACTGTTTCACAGGCAACTCAAGGATTTGCAAATTATTTAAATAAAAGTTTTGAAAAGCCTAGTGTTGCAATTGCACATGATTCAAGAAACATGTCAAAGGAGTTTGCAAAGGCTGCTGCTTTAACATTATGTGCAAATAATATAAAGGTATATTTATATGAAAGTTTAAGACCAACACCAGTATTGTCTTTTGCAGTACGTGAATTAAAATGTACTGGTGGTATTGTTGTTACTGCATCTCATAATCCTAAAATATATAATGGATATAAGGTATATGATGAATTTGGAGGACAAGTAACAGATAAAAAGGCAGGAATAATAATTGATTGTGTTAAAGCGGTAAGTGATTTTTCTATGATAAAAACAATAGATGAAAAAGAAGCTTTAGACAAGAATTTGCTAGAATATGTGGGTGAAGCATTAGATAAAGTATATTATGAAAAAGTTGAAGGTTTATGTATAAGAAAAGACTTTGTTAAGGAAAATGCAAAGGAATTAAAGGTTATATATACACCAATTCATGGTTCAGGAAATATTCCAGTTAGAAGTGTACTAAAAGATTTAGGATATGAAGTTGAAGTGGTTAAAGAACAGGAACAGCCAGATGGAAATTTCCCAACTGCATCTTATCCAAATCCAGAAAATCCAGATGTATTTGAATTAGCTTTAAAAATGGCAGAAAAGACAGAGCCGGATTTAATATTTGGTACAGACCCAGACTGTGATAGAATTGGTCTTGTTGTAAAGACAACTAATGAAGGATATAAAGTATTAACTGGTAATCAAACTGGTTTATTGTTAACACATTATGTATTAAGTTCATTAAAAGAAACAGGAAAACTTCCAGATAACGGAGTTGTTATAAAAACAATTGTTACTACTGAAGGAGCAAGAAAAATTGCTGAAAGTTTTGGTATTGAATTAATTGATGTATTAACAGGTTTCAAATACATTGGTGAAAAGATCAGAGAATTTGGTGAAAGTGGAGATAAGACATATCTTTTTGGTTTTGAAGAAAGTTATGGATATTTAGCAGGTACATTTGTACGTGATAAAGATGCTGTAATAGCTTCAATGCTTGCTTGTGAAATGGCTTTATACTACAAGAAACAAGGTAAGAGTCTTTATGATGCATTAATAGAAATCTATGAAAAATATGGTTTCTATAAAGAAACATTAGTATCTATTGAATTAAAGGGTAAAGAAGGACAAGAAAAGATTGCAGCATGTATAGAAGCTTTAAGAAATGAGAAGCTGGATAAAGTTGGGGATGTTAATATAGTAAAGAGAGCAGATTATAAACTAAGCATTGAAGAAGATGTTAAGAATAATTCTGAATCTGAAATTAAGCTTCCAAAATCAAATGTTCTTAAATATTTCTTGGAAGATGATTCATATTTTGTTGTAAGACCATCAGGAACAGAACCAAAAATGAAAGTTTATTTAGCAGTTAAAGGCAATAGTTTAGAAGATGCTGAAAAGAGAAGTGCTGATTTTAAAGATAGAGTAATGGTAGTAATTAATGAAAAATTAAAATAATAAAAAATATCTGTTGTTAGATTATAAAAAAACAACTAACTTTAAATTTATGAGTTAGTTGTTTTTTTGATTGCTGCATTTAAAAAGAAAAACAAATCCATAATAGAAAATTATAAAGGATGAGTTTCTACAATACAAATTTTTCAATAACTATATCACCAGAGACATCAACATAAGCTTTTACTGACTTGCCTGATACTTCTAAAATTTTACGTTTTTGACCAAAACAGAAAATAGTATTGCTGTAAGCGATATCAGCAGTAATTATACCAGTCTTTTCAACCTGTAATTCAGTTATTACACCAGCTTCACTGCCAACAGTTTTTAATTTTATACATTTTCTCGCCTGAAGAGTTCCGCCTCTTGCCACAGCTCTATCAGCAGTAAATTCAATTGTATCAAAGGCTCTCATCTTAGAGGTAAATTCACCCTTTCCTACAACATAAATGCTACCAGTTGCAACTACGTTGCTGTTTTGAGAATATGATAAAGTAACATCTATAGGGATTTCAAGCTGGTCACTAACTATGTCAATTTCTTCTTCGATTTCTGACTTGAAATTTACAAGTTCATCTATTGACTTTATGTTAAATGTATTTAATCCCATAAGTTTATTACGTATAAAATCAAGAATTTCACTTTTCTGTATGCCTGAAGAAATATTGAAAGTTAATATGTTCATAGAAAGATTGGGAATATTTTTATATCTTTTATCTATGAGTACACGCACAATTTCACCAAGATTCTTTTTGGGAGTTCTTTCAGTAATACTCTTTATACTTTCAATTAAGCCTAATAGATTACTTCTATATTTGTTAAGGTTTTCAACATAAATTTTCTTCTCTACATCGTAGCCTCCTGCAAGAATATTTGAATTTATTACACTTCCCATTATATTAATAGGACCGTTAGCAGAAGCACTGGCAGATGTAATATTTTTTCTTACAATAAGGCTTCCTTTAGCATGTACGCTCATGCCATCGTTTATGTTGTTATCAACTTCCACATCGCCAATAAAATTAATATTACCAGTGGTTAAATCCACATTTTTTACAGAATATAAATCATTTACTGTAAAAATACCATTTATTTCGCTTGGTCTTCCGGCTTTTGTTGCAATTATATGATTTTCTTCAAGAGTGCATCCTGAATTAGCCTTGAAAACTTTGCTTCTTAGGGTCTTTTTTGGTACAACTGCACCAAATATATCAGTACCATTTTTACCAACTACTCCAGGAATTTTTACGGCAAGGACTTCTCCCTTTTGAACGTTTGCAATTTGTGTTAGATTTCTATAATCAATTTTCTCTGTTGTTGAAGTTTCTTCAAGAGTATTTTTTTCCTTATCAGCAAAAAGAATTTTAATTTCATCTTCTTTATCATCTGTTTGAGGTATACCTTCAGCTACTAAAATTTCTGCACCAAGAGTTCCCTCACACACTTCTTCTAAAACTTCTGTTTTTATTCCCTGCTTGATTTTTAATTTGTGAAGTGCATCAATAAGTTCTTTTACTGTATATTTGTTGTAATTTTGGGAAGGTACCTTTTGTGCCTGAAGTTTAAGTGAATCAGTAAATTCACAATCTTTTAATTTATAGGTGTACTCAGGCGTATATTCTATGGTAGCATAGGCTTTCATTTTATCTTCAGAAATTTTAATATCCATCTTTTTCTCAGCTTCTATAACAGTTGGAATACATTCAATAGTATCCTCTGCTGTAAGATTATAAATTGTGTAAGGTGAAATTGAAATTCCATTAACAGTCAAAGAAATACCAGAGCATGATTCAATGGTATAATTTTTTGAATCACTGTGTGAAGGTCTGAATATTATTTGGTTGTTTTCCACCTTCAATCCATAAGAAGAATCAGAATTTTTTAAAGATGAATCAAGATCAATTGAATCTTCATTAATTAATTTTAATAAATCATCAACATCTTCAGATGAAGGGGCATCTTTGGATACTCTTATTTCAACTGTATTACTAAAAAGACCAGAATCTTTAGTAACAGTATATTTAATTTTTTCTTTAGATATTTGTAGTTCTTTAGAAGCCTGTTCTAAACAATCATCTATATTTTTTCCGTAGAATACCAAATCCATAATTATTCCCCCTTGTTACAATAAAACTGCTCATATTACTATTGTTATTATCATTATACCATATTTATTCTATAAGTATAAATTGGAAATAAAAAATAAATTACTATTATAAAAAAATATAAAAAAATAGAATAAAGGAACGAAATTATAAGTATAACCAAAGTATAAAAAATTATATTTGTTACTTTCTGTAAAAGGAGGGGAGAATATGTTATACATTATTAATAATATGGAAATATGGGTTGAAAAGTGCCTAAATGAAGCAGTAGAAAACATAGAAATGTGTAAATGTGGTAAATGTCTTAAAGATGTTTATGCACTTACTCTAAATAAATTGAAACCTAAGTATATTATTGCTAACAGAGGAATGGAAAGTGAAAAAATAGATTATGAATTTGAAAGTCAAAAAGATACAATTGTAAAATGTATTCAGGAATGTGCTTTAATAGTTTCTAAAAATCCAAAACACAATATAGATGAAAATGATAACATTGTAAATTATGAAGAATTGTTTGTAGAGAAATATGTGAAAGAAATTTTAAAGGGAAATTCCTGCTTAAAAGAAGAGGAATATATGTGCCAGCTTTATGTAATGGTGCTTAATAATATAAAGCCTTTATATACTGTAACCAAGCAGGGGGAATTATATAGTAAGGTTAACAGTAATCAGGGGCAATATAAAACAGAAATATTTTTAGAAGTTACAAAAGCAATTAATACAATAAATATGAACATAAAAAAATGATTTAGTGAAATTATAAAAAACTATTGATATATTAATATATTTAAGAGTATAATAATAAAAAATGAAAAAGCAAAAGATTTTGATAAGGAATAGTATATTATTTTTTAGTTTTTTAGAGAGTTATGTGTATGGTGGAAGCATGATAAAACTAAATAATAGAAGCAGCCTTTGAATTTTATTACTGAAAAATAAGATGTTTCTTAATTAGGTAATAACGTAATCCTCACGTTATAGATGGAAGAATATTATTTGATATTCTACTGAGTGAACAATAATAATTGTTTATTAGGGTGGTACCGCGGAATTATACTTCGTCCCTTTTAGGGATGAAGTTTTTTATTTTGAAATAAAGGAGAGAATTAAATGGAAGAAATATTAGAGATTTTAGAGAAGAATAGCAGATATACTGATGAACAAATAGCAGTTATGTGTGGAAAAAGTGTTGAAGAGGTGAGGGAAGCAATAAGAAAATATGAAGAAGAAAGTATTATTGCAGGCTATACAACATTAATAAATTGGGAAAATACAGGCAGTGAAACAGTAACAGCTCTTATAGAAGTAAAAATAACTCCTCAAAGAGGCGAGGGGTTTGACAAGGTAGCTGAAAGAATATATAAGTTTGATCAGGTTAAAGCTTGTTACTTAATGTCTGGAGGGTTTGATTTAACAGTTATAGTTGAAGGAAAGACTATGAAGGAGCTGGCTTTATTTGTATCTGAAAAACTTGCAGTTCAGGAGTATGTATTAAGCACAGCAACTCATTTTGTATTAAAAAAATATAAGGATCATGGAACAATATTTAGAGAAAATAAATTGGATGACAGGGAGGCTATATTTATATGATGCTGGAGAAGATGATTAGAGAAGATGTAAAAAATATGCCGCCATCAGGCATAAGAAAGTATTTTGATTTGATTAATGAAATGGATGATGTGATTTCACTTGGAGTTGGAGAACCTGATTTTGTAACACCTTGGAATATAAGAGAAGCTGGAATATATTCTATTGAGCAGGGGCATACTCATTATTCATCTAATGCAGGGTTTATAGAACTTAGAGATGAAATTTCAAAATATTTAAAGAGAAGATTCAACTTAATATATGATCCTAAAGATGAAATAATAGTTACTGTTGGTGGAAGTGAAGGAATTGATATTGCTCTTCGTGCTTTAGTAGGACCAGGAGATGAAGTTATTATTCCAGAACCTAGTTTTGTTGCTTATAAAGGGTGTACTGCTTTTACTGGTGCTACAGCTAAAATTCTTGAACTAAAAGAAAAAGATCAGTTTAAACTTATGCCAGAAGATTTGGAAAAAGCCATAACACCAAAGACAAAGGTAGTTATAATACCTTTTCCTAATAATCCAACAGGTGCTATTATGACTCGCGAAGAGCTTCAGGGAATAGTGGATGTGTTAAAAAATAAAGATGTAATTATTATTTCAGATGAAATATATTCAGAGTTATGTTATGATAAAGAGCATGTTTCAATTGCATCATTTTCTGAAATAAGGGACAAGACTTTGGTTATAAATGGTTTTTCAAAATCTTATGCTATGACTGGATGGCGACTTGGATATCTTTGTGGAAATTCAATACTTATTTCTCAGATGAAAAAGATACATCAATATGCAATAATGTGTTCACCTACAACAGCACAGATGGCTGCAGTAGAAGCCTTAAAGGGAGGGGATTATAGAGTTGCAGAAATGAGAAAAGAATACAATAGAAGAAGAAGAGTTCTTGTTGACGGATTCAGAAAAATGGGATTGGATTGCTTTGAACCTCTTGGAGCATTTTATGTATTTCCAAGCATAAAATCACTGGGAATAAGCAGTGATGAATTTTGTGAAAAACTATTAAAAGAAGAAAAAATTCTTGTTGTTCCTGGTAATGCCTTTGGAGATTGTGGAGAAGGATTTATAAGGGCATGTTACGCTTCTTCTATGGAAAATATAATAGAAGCAGTAAAGAGAATAGGCAGATTTGTAGAAAAAATAAAAGGATAGAAAAAATAAAGTTTATAATTATTGAGGAAATAATATAAGCAGTGTTTTTAGAGTTGTAAGAGAGCCTTTCCAAAACAAATTGTTTTGGAAAGGCTCTTACTAATTTGGATATAAGGATAACAAACTTAGAGATATTGTAGAATTTTACAATATTATTACATTGACTTTTAAGACAAATTAATATATATTTCTAATAAAAATTAGTTGGATTAAAAAAATTAATATATGAAAACCATTTTACATCACATAATAAATGAAGTTTTTTATATAAAAATCCCCATTATGTAATTGACATAGAATAATGTAATATATTATCATAAAAGTATGAAATCGCTACCACTTTTTTATAAAAGTAAGAAAAAATATATTTATAGGATGAAAAATGTCAATCATTATTAGGGATGTAGCAAGATAAACAAAGGCATCTTCACTAGCAGTGTGGTCAGTATTAAATAATTGAGGTTACGTAAAAGAATCTACAAAGAAAAAAGTTGAATGTATTATAAAAAATGACAGAAATCCTTAAATCATAACCTTCCATTGAAAGGATTATTAGGTATAAACAAGCATTAAAAATATGGAATAGGATTTAATGAAAAATAAAATAATAAAATTAGTAGATTTTCAATTAAGTATAGATTTCTATTTTGTAATAAAATCATAATTAAATGATTTTAAATATTTTAACTATATTTATTTAGGAGGAGATTACATGAAAAAAAAATTATTAAGTGTTCTTGCAGTGGCAGCAGTAACAATAAGTTTATTTGCTGGATGTGGAAGTAATGGGGCAAGCCAAAACGAAGGTGAAAGTGCCAATAATGCAGCAGATGCAATAAAAGTAGGTATGGTTACAGATTCAGGGACAATTGATGATAAATCATTTAATCAAGGTACATGGGAAGGACTTCAAAAAGCACAACAGGAATTAGGGGCTGATATTAAATATCTTCAACCAGGCGGAGAAACAGAAGCTGATTATTTAAAAGAAATAGGAAATCTTTATGATGCTGGATATAAGATGATTATAACACCAGGTTATAAATTTGCTACTTCAATATATAAAGCTCAAGATCAATATAAAGATGGGAAATTTATAATAATTGATAGTGAACCAGCAGATGAAAATGGAAATTCTAAAGTTGGTGAAAACACAGTAGCTATAAGTTTTGCTGAACATCAATCAGGATTTATAGCAGGTGTGGCTACAGCTATGCAGCTTAAAGATGGAGAAGTAGGATTTATTGGTGGTATGGAAAGTGCACCAGTTCAAAAATATAACTGGGGATTCCAACAAGGTGTTAAATATGCAAATGAAAATTTAGGAACAAATGTTACTATGAATGCAAATCATGTTGTTTATTCAGGTTCATTCTCTGATACAGCACAAGGACAACAATTAGCAGCAGCTATGTTTGATGATGGTGTAAAAGCTATTTTCTGTGCTGCTGGTGGAGTTGGTAATGGAGCTATAACTGAAGCAAAAACAAGAGTTAAAAATGGCCAAGAAGCTTGGATAATTGGTGTTGATAGTGATCAATATGATGATGGTATGACTGAAGATGGTAAGAGTATTATTTTAACTTCTGCAATGAAGAAAGTAAAAGAAGCTGCCTTTGATATGGTTAAAGAAGCACAAGAAGATAAATTCCAAGGTGGAAAATCTTTAGTATTTGATATTAATAATGATGGTGTTGGTATTCCAGATGAAAATCCAAACTTAACAGATGAAAATATTAAGTCAACTATAGAAGATATAATTTCAAAGCTTAAAGATGGAACAATTACTGTATCTGATGAGCAGGGTGACTTAATAAAATAATTAGGATTACTTTTTTATATTGACAATGGGGGCAGGTTAAAACATATGAATTTGTTTTATTAACAATGAAACTTTCCCTCATTGTTAATTTTATGTGCTTTATATGGCTAAAATGGCAAAAAGAATAATTGATAATTGAGGATATATAATATAACTAAAATAATATTGTTATCTGATTAAAATTACTCATTTCTATTTATATATAAAATATGATAAAAAGGAATAGGTAAATTATTATGTGTCGTCAATTGGCAATTAATCTTTGTCGATTACTAATTAAGGAGGGCTAAGATTTGGAATATGTAGTTGAAATGCTTAATATCCGAAAAGAATTTCCAGGGATAGTAGCAAATGATAATATAACTCTTAGGTTAAAAAAAGGTGAAGTGCACGCTCTGCTTGGAGAAAATGGGGCTGGAAAATCTACTTTAATGTCTGTGCTTTTTGGAATGTATGCTCCAGAAAGAGGATGTATTAAGGTAAGAGGAAAAGAAGTAAAAATAAGTAACCCTAATGTAGCAAATGAACTAGGGATAGGTATGGTTCATCAGCATTTTAAACTTGTTCATAATTTTACTGTTACACAGAACATTGTTCTAGGGTGTGAACCTAAGCGGGGAGCAGTAGTAGATATAAAAAATGCAGCAAAAAGAATTGAAGAATTATCTAAAAAATATGGACTTAATGTAGATCCTTATGCAAAAATCGAAGATATATCTGTTGGTATGCAGCAAAGGGTAGAGATACTAAAAATGCTTTATAGAAATGCAGAAGTTCTTATTCTTGATGAGCCGACAGCAGTTCTTACTCCTCAAGAAATTGATGAGCTTATGAAAATTATTAGAAATCTTATAGATGAGGGTAAATCAATAATTTTAATTACTCACAAATTAAAAGAGATAAAAGCAGTTGCAGATGAGTGTACTGTTATAAGGCGTGGAAAATATATTGGAACTGTTAAGGTGAGTGAAACAACAGAAGAAGAAATGGCAAAAATGATGGTTGGAAGACCTGTAACTTTTAAAGTAGAAAAGAAAGACAAAGAGCCTGGGGAAGTTATTTTAAAAATAGATAATCTTTTTGTTATGAATAATAAAAAAGTTTTGGGGCTTAAAGATTTTTCTATTGAAGTTAAGAAGGGAGAAATTTTAGGTATTGCAGGTGTAGAAGGTAATGGACAGAGTGAACTTGTAGAAGCCATTACTGGAATGAAAAAAGTCCAAAGTGGAAAAATTACTTTTAAAGGTGAAGATATTACAAACATATCTATACGTAAGCGTATAAATAAGGGAATGGCTCACATTCCAGAAGATCGTCAAAAAAGAGGTCTTGTATTGGATTATACAATGGAAAATAATATGGTTCTTGAAGTATACAATAAAGAACCATTTTCTAAAAAAGGATTGTTAAATAAAAATGCTATACATAATTATGCAGAAAAAATAATTAAGGAATTTGATGTTAGAAGCGGTCAGGGTGGAGCATCAATTGCACGTGGACTTTCTGGAGGTAATCAGCAGAAAGCAATAATAGGCCGTGAAATAGAGTTAAATCCAGATTTTCTTATTGCAGTTCAGCCTACAAGGGGACTTGATGTAGGATCCATTGAGTATATTCATAAAAGGCTTATTGAGCAAAGAGATGAAGGAAAAGCGGTACTTTTAGTATCATTAGAATTGAGTGAAATACTAAATCTTTCTGATAGAATTGCCATTGTAAATGGAGGAGAATTAATAGGTATAGTAAATGCTAAAGAGACAAATGAAAAAGAAATTGGACTTATGATGGCTGGAGTTAAAGGAGGAGAAAAACATGAATAAGAAGGAAGTTTTCAATTCCGTACTTGCAGTAGTACTTGGACTTATAGGAGGAGCATTACTCATGTTTGCAATAGGTGAGAATGCAGTTGAGGGATATTCCTACCTATTTAAAGGTGGTCTTATGAATATATCAAGAATTGGTGATACACTTGCAACAGCAACTCCCTTAATTTTAACAGGTCTTTCAGTTGGATTTGCATTTAAGACTGGTTTATTTAATATAGGGACTCCTGGACAAATGTTATTTGGAGGTTTTACATCACTGGCATTTGCATTAACATATGGAGAAAAGCTTCCAAGATTAATTCTTATTATATGTGTAATAGGAATAGGAACATTGGCTGGTGCCATATGGGCAGCTGTTCCAGGTATATTAAAGGCAAGATTTAATGTTAATGAAGTAGTTTCTGCAATTATGATGAACTGGACCTGTTATTGGATTGTTTATTATGCAGTTCCAAAATATTTCAAGGGAACAAGTGAAACAGAATCTAAAATAATTCCAACAGCAGCATCTTTAAAGATGCAATGGCTTACTGAGTTATTTGATTATTCATACATCAATTTAGGTATACTATTAGCAGTAGTATCAGCAATAGTGATTGCATTTATTTTAAATAAAACAATTTTGGGATATGAGTTAAAGGCAGTTGGATTTAATAGATTTGCAGCAGAATATGCAGGAATGAGTGTTAATAAAAATATTGTAACAGCTATGATGATTGCAGGTGCACTTTCTGGTCTTGCAGGAGTTACACAATATTTAGGAAATGCTTCAAGCATACAAATAGGAGTTATGCCATCTCAAGGGTTTGATGGAATAGCAGTATCACTACTTGGTGCTAATAATCCTTTTGGAATAATAGTATCAGCAGTATTTTTTGGTATTCTATATTCAGGAAAAGGATTTATGACTGCTAATACAAGTATTCCTCCTGAAATAGCAGATACAATTATAGCAATAGTAATCTACTTTGCTGCTATAAGTGCAGCAGTACCTATTATTGCTGCAAAAATAAAATATAGAAAAGAACAAAAAGCTCTTGAAAAAGAAGGTAAAGAAGTATTTAGTGAAGCTGAAAATAAATCTAATGAAAGTAAGGAGGAGAAATAATATGTGGGAAATAATAGCTAAGGTTTTTCCATATGCAATTGCATATACAATTCCTCTACTTATTACAGCCCTTGGTGCTTTATATTGTGAACGTAGTGGAGTAATTAATATAGGTCTTGATGGATTTATGATAATAGGCTCTTTTGCAGGAGCATTAACAATATACAAATTACAGATGACTATGCCAGGAAGTAGTATTCCTTTGTGGATTGGTCTCATTGTAGCAACAATAGTAGGAGGATTATTTTCTCTTTTACATGCATTTGCCAGTATTAATTTAAATGCAGACCAGACCATAAGTGGTACAGCAATAAACATGATAGCAGGAGCACTTACAATATTTTTATCAAGAACAATTTCAGGAAGTGGACGTATTAGAATAACTTCTGGATTTTATCCTAAAAATGTACCTGTTCTTTCAAAAATACCTGTTATAGGACCATTATTTTTTACAAAAACTTATGTCACTACATGGATAGTATTGGCCATTTTGGTTGCAAGTGCATTTTTAATATATAAAACAAGTTTTGGATTAAGATTAAGAGCTTGTGGAGAAAATCCACAGGCAGCCGATGCAGCTGGAATTAATGTTTATAAAATGAGATATATAGGTGTAATTTTATCTGGTGCACTTTCATCTTTTGGAGGAGCAATAATTCTTGTTACATATAGTGGTGAATTTACAGGAGATGTGGCAGGTCTTGGTTTCCTTGCATTAGCAGCACTCATATTTGGGCAGTGGAAGCCTTTGGGAATTCTAGCTGCAACATTATTCTTTGGATTTGCAACAACAATTGCTAATGTATCTCAGGTTATACCGCAATTTGGATCAATTCCTGGTGTAGTACTTAAAGTATTTCCTTATGTAATAACATTACTTGCACTTATATTATTTTCAAAGTCATCAGCAGCACCTAAAGCAGAAGGGGAACCATTTGATAAAGCTAAAAGATAATACTTAATACAAATTATAGATGGCACATAGTGTAAAACTAACTAAAAGGCATAAGTGCTTTTTAGTTAGATAATATTAAAAATAAAATAAAATTGATTAAGGGGAGTGATTTTATGAATAATGAGGAATATAAAAAATTAATGAAAATGGCTTTGGAATATCGTGAAAGAGCCTATGCACCTTATTCAAATTTTAAAGTAGGAGCAGCAGTACTTACAGATACAGGCAATATGTATGGTGGATGTAATATTGAAAATGCATCATTTGGAGCAACAAATTGTGCTGAAAGAACAGCTGTATTTAAAGCAGTAAGTGAAGGGGAAAAAAAGATTACTGTATTAGCAGAAGTAGGGAGTTTGCAGGAGTATACATATCCTTGTGGTATATGTAGACAGGTTTTATGCGAATTTGGAGATGAAAATATGGTAATACTTCTTGGTACAAGTGAAGATGATTTTATTGTTACTGATTTAAAAACTATAATGCC
>CAZPRO010000029.1:0-21717 GCA_964588775.1 uncultured Clostridium sp. | reverse complement strand
AAGTAGCCTTTGGAAGACGTTCCTTCATTACTGTTTCATTAAATACATTTGTTCCAAAAATTTCATTTACCTTTTCCATATAAAACAACCTACTTTCTGAATATTTATAGTTAAAGAATACAAGGCATCATAACACCTCATATGATAATTTTTTTACTTTTCAAAAAAATAAAAAAAGCTAAAGAATATGTATAAATATTCCTTAGCACCATTGCTAAAATTAATATAAAATTGTAAATCAGCTTTTCCAAAAACTCAAATTTATTATAAGACATTTATTTTTATTATTCAATAAAAAATTAATATTCTTACATTATTTAATTATTTCTTATAAAAAACTTTATTTTATTAAGAAATGATTAAATAATATCTCATCTTAAAGTACATTTTCTATGGCAGCTCTTTTACTTAATATAATTATATTCTAATACTTAGTATTGAAAATCATGCTTTTCATTTAGAAAAACATAAAGTATTATTTCATTTCACTAATTATTGATAAACACTTTTCAAAATCAACATTGTCAATAGCATCATCAAGTTTTCCAAGAAGCTCTAAACGCTTTTCGCTTAACTTATATCTCTTTAACTTTTTAATTCCATCATCTACTTTCATAATATCATAATCTTCTATGGCCTGTTCTATTTCACATAAAATATTATGAATCTTATCTTCACCAACATTTTCCTTTTCATCTTCTGATTTTTCTTCATCTTTAACATAAGGATAAATTATGTGCTTATATTTTCTGAGCATATTTAGAAACTCCTCAGTTTTGCTTTTTATCTGATATATGCTCTTTTCTTTACCACATTGCTCCAAATAAGCAGCCAAATCTGCCATTTCATATGCTCCTATAAGTTTTGATGCACTTTTTAAAGCATGTACTTCAATGGTATAACTTTTAATATTTTCTTCTTTCACATAACTTTTTAATAGTTCTATTTTTTTATCTATGGCTTTATAAAAATTATATAAAACCGCTTGATAATCCACTATACTTCCACCTATAAGCTGAAGTGCTCCTTTAACATCAAGACCTTCAATTTCTGGAATTTGACCATCTGCTGAATTATAAATTTCCTGTACATTATCATATAATATTTTCTTTTTAGGCAGATATTTTTCAAGAATATCCCGAAGTTCACTAAAAATTATAGGTTTAAATAATGTATCATTCATTCCAGCTTCTTTAAATTCTTTTTCTGTTCCTTTAATAGCATTAGCTGTAAGTGCAATAATTACTGCATTTTTTGCATATTCCTGTGGCATTTTTCTTATAAGACGTACAGTTTCAACACCATCTATTCCAGGCATCATATGATCTATAAATATAATATCATAAGTAGTATTGTTTCTTAAATTATTTAATAAATCATATCCACTTGAAAGGAGCTCAGGTTCAAAACCAAATTTTTTCATAAGTCCTTCTGCAACTTTCAAATTAACATCATTATCATCAACTACTACTATTTTGGCATCTGGTGCAATAAAACTAATTATATTTTCATTTTTATTCCTATTCTTTCCTGTAATTATGTCTTCAATTTTAAACAAACTAATAGGCTTTTTAATATAAGTTATATTCTCAGACTCATTGTCTACATGATCAAAAAAATTAATCATGGCAACAGATTTTACATTCTTATGCTCAGGTTCAATATTGCAGCCTTTATATTCATATAAAATAATATTATTAAGCATACTGTCTGCTGAACATATGTTATGTACATCATTAACTTCTTTATATGATGCATTTATACTATTTAATGCATTTATTATTGCATTTTTATAATATTTGTCAGATTCACATACTTTAAAATAATATTCCTTAATATTTATACCCTTGAACAGCTTATCATCAGAAATAATTTTTTGTTTAATGGATATGGTGAAACAGCTTCCCTTGCCATACTCACTATCAACAGTAATATCTCCTCCCATAAGATTGGCAAAACGCTTTGATAGAGGCAAACCTAAACCTGTTCCTTCTATTCCTCTGTTTCTCTTTGTATCAACCTGCTCAAATTTCACAAATATTTTATTAATATCTGCTTTTTTTATACCAATACCACTGTCCTTTATGGCAAATTTAAGATTTGCTACTCCATTTTGTATATTATCACATGAAACAGTTAGTGATATTTCCCCCTTTTCTGTAAACTTTACAGCATTATTAAGAAGATTTATAAGCATCTGCTTTATTCTTTTATCATCTCCATTAAATTTTAATGGAATATCAGGCTGTATATTAATAATAAATCTAAGATTTGCTTTTGCTGCTCTTGAGGAAATAACATCACTTACTTCCTCAATTATATCTCTTAATTCATAATTTGTTTCTAATAATTCAATTTTTCCACTTTCAATTTTTGAAAAATCCAAAATATCATTAATTATTTTCAAAAGATTAGTTGATGCATTTTTTATTGTATTTATATATTCCTTTTCTACTGGTGACATATCACTTTCTGAAAGAAGTTCTGCCATACCATAAATTGCATTCATTGGAGTTCTTATTTCATGAGACATATTTGCAAGAAAATCATCCTTTGCTTTAGTTGCATTTTCTGCATTTTCTTTAAGATGAGAAATTTCCCTATTATGTTCAACAAAATCAGAAACATCTAATAGCCATGCTATATACCCATTTATATTATTATTATGAATTTCAGATATTCTTAATTCATAATTATGTTCTTTATATTTTATTACATTTCCTGTATATACAAATAACTCCTCTATTTTTTTATCATCACTCTCTATTCCCTGAGAAATATATTCTGATAAAATTTCCTTTGCTCTTTCATTAGAATATAAATGCTTAAACTTACTATCTACAAGTAATACTCCTTCATTTATATTTTCAAGAATCTCATACTCCAATCCTCCATATTTAGAAGTATTCTTATACAACATTACCAATCCCAAAATTATTGTTTCACATACTGCTGCAATAATAATAGAAAAATCTGTTTCAAATAACTGTCCTAAAAAATACATAATTGTAATGACTATAGGAATAGCACAGCTGACAAATAAAATTATTTTTCCACCCTTGTTTAAATTTTTTTCACACATTACTAAATACAAAGCTAAAAAACCGCTTGTAACAAAAAACACCTGAATACAAATGAACAAATAATTCATTATTACCCCTGCCTTAATTATTTTTAATTCATATTTACATCCTATTAAATACTTGACCTATTTTTTCTAATATTTTTTCTTTAGCAACTGGTTTTAAAATATACCCCTGAGGATTTAACTTTAAACATTCTTTAACCACACTTTTATCTGATACTCCTGTTAAAAATATTACAGGTATGTCTTCCATCTCTTTTATATCACGTATCATTTGTAATGTTTGTTTTCCATCACATATTGGCATTAAATAATCAAGAAGTATTAAATCAGGCTTTTTCTTTCCTAAATAAGCTATTGCTGCTGCTCCAGATTTAGCTACAGCAACTTTATAATCCTGCTCTAAATAGGCACTTATAAGCCTTAGTATTTTTACGTCATCATCAACAACAAGAATAGTTTTTTTATCAGAGTTTGATGTATCTTTCACCTTTGACTGTTCTTCCTCATTTTCATTATTTGTATGAGTTTCTAATATTCTTATTATAAGCTGATGTAATTTCTCAATAGATAAAGGAAGTGCTATACTATATGTTGTGTATTCATTAAATATGGCACTAAATATATTACACTGACCATTGGTTCCTATGCATATTATTGGAATCTCTACATAGTTTAGTTTATTAAAAGTCTTATTTATTCTTGATAGTTCACCCTGATCCAAATTATCTATAAATGCCACTATAATATCTGGTGGATATCCTTCTAATGCCTCAACCACATTATCTGCACCTATAGTACTTTTTCTTGCTACATATTTATTGGATATTCCATTTAAACTGCTAAATATTTTATAAGATACTTCACCTACAACTAATATTTCTTTTTTTCTCATTTATTTTTCCCCCTTGTCCCTTTAAGACTAAATAGTAATTAATATCATTGATTTTTTAAATCTTGAGTCTTAATTTACTAATAGTTTTTTATTATGTAGTCTTACTTTATTATAAGTATATATTAACATGTATTAAAATAATTATAAACTATTTTTGAAACATAATGGAAATTTATGCAAAAATAATACTCAGTTTTACATATAAATATTATTATAAATAGACTAATTTTTCTAATAATATATAAAAAGATACAATAAAAAAAACATAAATAAGCACACTCAATATGGTTCCTACTGAATTTCTAAGCTTTTCTATGTTTTTTAGGTTTAATTCTATAACTTAATCTATATTATATACATGTTCATATAACTCATTAATAAAAGTTTCCTTTTCTATAAGCCTTGGATAACTCATTATTTTTAGTTCTAAAGACTTTTGTTCTTTCTCATAAGAAGGCTGTATATATTCATATTTATTCATATTAAATCCATGTTTTTTGTAGAAATTTATTCTTCTTATTTTTAAATCATCCTCTGGCAGTTCAGTTTCAAGAATAATATCCTTATCTTTTATTTCCAAAAAGGCTTTTAATAAATTTCCACCTAATTTCCTATTTCTATACTGCTCTTTTACTGCAAAATGTTCAATAAATATAAAGTTTTTCAAATCCCAAAAAGCAATAAAAGCTACTACAACATTTTCTTTTCTTACTCCTATTAATTTATATTCTTGCTTTTCTAATAGTTTTCTTTGATTTTCTTTTTTTCTATGTTCATCCTTTGGAAATGCTTCTTTCATTATTTCATAAACTTCTTCAAAATCATCTTCATTTAATTTAACTACTTCATACATATTTATTTCATTTCACTCCCAAATTCTTAACTATTATTACTGTTCATCTTCTTTTAATTTTTCAAGAAACTTTTTTACTTCTTCTTCTTCCATTCCTGTTGCTTCTGCTATTTCATCACTATCTTCAAATCCCATTAAATCCTTTGCAAGCGAAACCATAAGTCTTTTCACATTATTTTCTACACTTTTAGGCATATCATTGTCTGGAAAAAGACTATCTGTTAAATCATAATACTCTTCCTCTATAAATTCTTTTTCTATTTGTTTAAACAATTTTTTTCTCTTAGCTTTCTCTCTATCAAATTTGTCAATATATATAAGCTTCTCATCATTTTCCATAATATCTTCATCTGAAAAAACTGTTATTCCCTCTCTTTCTAAAAGATATGCAGTTATACCCTTTCCAGATATTTTAATGTTTGAAAATGTGCCATCATAAACTAAATTGCAGCCACATGACGGACTTCCTTCTTTTAGTATTGCCTTATCAATTCCAGACATTCTTGCTATATTTAAAGTTTCATATGCACCTTTTACAAAAGCTTTTGTTTTATCTTCTCCTGACTTTGTTACTGCCCTGCCTTTATTGTTTTCAATTATTTCTTCAGCAGTTCCTATTAGTTCAACTGGTTCTCTTGGTGTCTGTAAACCGCCCAATTGTTCAGGACATACAAGTACTGCTCTTCCCTTTCTTAACAGTTTTTCACATTTACTATTTAAATTATTTTTTCCACTATATTTACAATTAACTCCACATAAACATGCACTTATAATATACATAATATAATTTTCTCCATTTTTTAATCAATAATTCAAATAAGTATTATAATATATTACATTCTATAATTCAAGAAGATATACATTATCTGGTGTAATCTGTCCCTTTTCTGTATAAAGAACCCAGTCTGTCATGTCATTTAAATCAACATACATTTCTGTTCCTGCTCTAAGATCTTTTATATAATAAGGTTCCTGAGTTAAAATGGCATGCACTTTATTCTCCTCTATATCTATCACTTCAAACCATATATGTTCTTTAAATGTATTATCTTCATTCTTATATTCATCATCTACTTCCATGCCTATTTTTATTATTCCATTAACCTTCTCGTCTTGTACTCCTTCAATGAAATATTTAATTCTCTCTCGTGCAAGGTCTGACATTCTTTCAGTTTCTTCTGTAGTATACATCATTAATGCATTATCACTTATATATTTATTAATTGCTGATACATGAGTATATTTCCCCTCATTATAATCTTCTTCGCATAAATACAAATAAATTACTCCTGTATTTATATTATGGCTTTCTTCCCTATCTAATTTTCCACCTTCTATATCTTCTGGATATTCTTCTACTGCTTTCTTAAAGTCTATCCATGTAGCTATAATATTATCACCATTATTCATTCTTCCTGCCCATATACCTTCTCCTTCATTAATAAAATCATTATCTGATATTATTCTTTTTGCTAAAGTTTGAATAATATAATATTGATTTATATAATTCTCCTTATCTGAATCTATTATTTCTAATTCAACAGCACCACATCTATTAAGTCCATGAGTGTGAAGCCATACTTCTCCAGATTTTCCACTTATAGCTTGTACGTTATATACATAATCAGGTGATGGCGGAATCTGACTTTCAGCACAAAGCCCAACCCATATTCCAGATAATACTTTTTGTGTTGAAAAATCTATACATGCTGCCATATCTGGAATAATTGTATATAATATTTTTAATTGCAGATGATATGATTCTAAAATATTATCATTAAACTGCATTGCAACTGTAAGTCCTATGTCCATATTATTTAATATTTCATAATCTTCTTCTTTTAATGTATGATTCCTTGTATACATGGGAGTAACTTCATAATTTTCTGGAATAATTTCTACTTTATATATTTCTCCAAGATACAGTATATCCGCTTTGATTGTTGATGAACAATAGATATTTTTTGCTACAAACAAATTACTTTCTTTAAGCCTTTTCTCTATTACTGCTGAATCTTTTATTTCATCTTCTGACTTTGGAACTGCTAACATATATGATATTTCTTTTTCTATTTTTCCTCTCTTCTGTTCTTTATCATTTCTATTCATCACAAATTCTCCCCCTAATCGTTTATTATATATTAATAATAACCTAGTCTACAATAATTCTAAACCAGGCTATTATTTTTAATTTTATTTATTATTTAATTTTATTGTACAAGATCATTCATTAATTTTACAACATTTCCAAGCTCATTAACATTAGCTTCTATTTCTTCATTTGCTGATGTATTGATTTCTATTTTTTCACTAACTACTACATATTTATCAATAATATTCTTAGTTGTTTCAGATATATTATTATTAAAATCAACAACAGATTTTGTCTCGCCTAAAAGAGTTTCTGAGGCTTTTCTTATTTCTTCCATATTACTGCTGAAGTTTTTGAAATTATTTGTTATTTCTCTCAATCCATCAACACTATTAGACACTATTGTATTACTTGTCTTTGATTTTTCATTATTTTTACTCATTTCTTCTTCTAATATAACAATATTTTCCTTCAATTCACCAACTATGGTACTTACCTGCTCCAATGACTGTTTTGTTCCTTCTGCAAGCTTTCTTATTTCTTCAGCAACTACTGCAAAGCCCTTTCCATACTCTCCTGCCCTGGCAGCCTCAATAGATGCATTTAATGCAAGAAGATTAGTCTGCTCTGAAATAGAGCCTATAAGACTTAAAATATTATCTACCTGACTTGATTTATCCTTTAATTCTTTTGTTGATTCAAATGTATTGTTTATATTGTCACTTATGTCATTAATAATATTTAAAGTATTATTTAAATCCTTTAAATTATTATCAATAGTTTTTACAAAAACTTTTATTTTTTCATCACTATCAAGTGTCTTATCTGCAACAATTTTATTTGTATTTAGTAAATCATTTAATATTTCTGTATTCTTGGCTGTTTTTTCTAAAATTCCTTTAGAATCATTACTAACCATTTGACTTACATTAGTTACTTCCTGAAGAGAACTTGTCTGCTCTGCTATAACATCTGATAAATTATTACTTGTTTCTAAAACAGTAGCTGAAATTTCAGATACTGATTCAAATACTTTATTAAGTTTTTTATTGTGTGCTTCCAGCTTTTTTTCTTTATCTCCAATTTCTTTCAAAAGTTTAGCAGAAAAATATACTATAAAAAATATTCCTAATAATGCAAGAGCAATTGCTGTAATCTTTATCATTATTTCTGATTGTGACATGTGTTCTCCTGTTAAGGCTAAAGGATTTCTTTTAAAAACTATTGCCATACAAATACAAGCTAAACCTATAGATACAGATACCATTTTTATATCAAAAAGTAAAGCACCTAAAATTACAAAATAGAATATAACCATCCACTGAGAATTAGACTTTAATATATAGTCTAAAAATAAATAATGAAAATATGTAATTAGTAATATAATCCCTTTAGTTATAGTAAATGCTTTTATATTAAACCCATCGGCAGTAATTGTCTTTTTGTAACACACAAGGAATATAACTCCATAAACAGCAATTACAGCTGCAAGCATCATAATTGTTTTAGTTGTTACCTCCTTATTTATACCTGTGATTTTCATCATAACTGTGCTCCCTAAAGAAGCCATACAACTTACTATATAAATAATAAGTACAAATTTTAAGGTTTTTTCATTAAACCTTATAATTGAATTTTGCTGTTTCTCCATATTTTTTCTCCCTTCCTTAGTACAAATATATATATATATGATATAATATACTTATTATAACACAAATAGAATTTTTTTCTACATTTTTTTATTAAATATATTATAGATAAGGAGTTTTTACTAATATGTATAAAAATGTAATTATTAAAGGTACTGGTATTTATCATCCTCATATGAAAATAGATAATGATTTCTTTATTGATCACTTCAAAAAAAAGGGAAAAGACATTTCCGATTTTTTAGAGAAACTTGGACGAAAAGAAAGATATATAATCAATAATGATAAAGAGAATTCTTTAACAATGGCTATAGAAGCTGCAAAAAATGCTTTAATAGATGCTAATATTTCTGCTAATGAGCTGGATGCAATAGTATATTCATCTGATACACCTGAATATTTATGTCCATCTAATGCATTAATAATAAACCATTATATAAATGCTTTTAATGCTCACACTGTTTATGATTTAAATTCAAACTGTGTAGGAATGGTTGTTGCCCTGGATCAAATAAGCCGATATATGAAAACTTCAAAAAATATTAAATATGCTCTTGTTGTAGGAAGTGTGTATGCCTCATCAATCGCAAGAGATGACTGTAAGTATACTTATCCAGCTTCTGGTGATGGTGCTGCTGCAGTTGTATTAGAATGTAAAGCTGAAGATAAACTTCGTGGAATAATAGATTCAAAATATTGTACAAAATCAGAATATTTTCAATCAATTGTTTCTCCTAAATGTGGAATGTCAAAAATACGTTTAAATAATATTGCTGAATATGAAAAAAAACAGCAATGGACTCCCTTTCCATTAGATTTCTTTTCAAAAGAATGGAGCAGTGCAATTGATGAATTCAGCATAGAATACAACTTTACCATTGATGATATTCATAATTTCTTTTTATCTCAATATTCAAAGCAATTCATTTTGGAAACTGCAAAAATTCTTAATATAAAAAATTATAAAGACAGATTTACATATATAGGCCATAAATATGGATATACAGGAACCACAAGTCCAATTTTTGCATTACACGAAGCTCTTCACAATAAAATAATACAGCCAGACTCCAAAGCTATGTTCTGTTCTGTTGGAGCTGGTGTTGCCATGTGTTCACTTCTTTATTCTTTTTAAATAATACTAAATCTTAAAAGGCAAAAAAACGGAAGCTAAAATGCCTCCGTTTTTTTGTCTTAAATTATGCTAATACCAATTCTCTATTAAAAAATACTCTTTTTGCTTTTCCTTCTGAACGTTTTATTGTTTCTGGATTAACAAACTTTAATAAACAATGTATTTGTAGCTGTGAATACATTTTATCTAATATGTTCTTTTTCAAAGCCTGCAAATACTCTTGTGTATAAAATTCAATAAAGTTACTCATTTCAACAGTAATTGTTATTTTATCCAGTCCTCCTTCATTAGTAATATCTATATTATAATGTGGTGATAAATCTTTATAAGATGCTATAATCTGTTCTATCTGCATTGGATATATATTAACTCCTCTGATTATCATCATATCATCACTTCTTGCCCTAATTCTTTTTATTCTTGCACAGTTACATCCACACTCACATCTTTTATGAGTCATAACTGTCAAATCTCTTGTTCTATATCTTAAAATTGGAAGTGCTTCCTTTGTAAGAGTTGTAATTACAAGTTCCCCTTCTTCTCCATCCTGTACTTCCTCTAAGGTGTTTTTGTCAATTATTTCTGGTAAAAAATATTCCTCATTTATATGAAGTCCATTTTTCATGGTACATTCGCCTGCAACTCCTGGTCCCATTACTTCACTTAATCCATAAATATCATAAGCCTTTATTTTGAAGCACTTTTCTATTCTATTTCTTATTTCATCTGACCATGGTTCTGCTCCAAAAATACCTATCCTTAACTTTAATTCTTCAGCTTTAATTCCCATTTTATTCATAGTTTCAAATAAATGGAGGGCATATGATGGTGTAGATGAAAGAACAGTGACACCAAAATTTTTCAGAGCCATAACCTGCTTTTCTGTATTTCCTCCAGATATAGGAATTACTGTAGCTCCAAGTCTTTCAAATCCATAATGAAGTCCAATTCCTCCTGTAAATAACCCATATGGTGTGGAATTTTGAACAATATCATTTTTAACAACACCATATCTTTTTAAAGTATCAGCTAATATATCTGCCCATATATCAATGTCATCCTGAGTATACCCAACAACAGTTTGAGTTCCAGTTGTTCCAGATGATGCATGTAATCTCACTATTTTTTCCATAGGTACAGCAAACATACCATATGGATAATTATCCCTTAAATCTTGTTTACATGTAAACGGAATCTTTTTAATATCCTTAATACTCTTTATATCTTGTGGCTTTAATCCAATTTTATCAAATTTATTTCTATAAAATTCAACATTTCTGTAAGCGTAATCTACTATTTCCACAAGTCTTTTATTTTGAATGTTTACTATTTCCTCTCTCAAATTCTCCATTTCATAATTCCCCCTTATATGTCTGATTTTTGTAATTTTTGTATACATTTATATTTTTTGTATTTATTTTAATACAAAATCATTATTTTATCAAACAATTTAGATGTTTTGTTAATAATGTATCACTGTATTTTTATTCAACACCTCTTTTATAGTGTCCTTTAGTATAAACTTTCTGTTCATTTCTTATGCCCTCATAAACTTCCTGCAAAATCTCATTTACTTCTTCATAGGATTCATCTTTAAAATCTATACTAAAATTTTCTATACCAAAACTCTGTAATTCTTTTATTTCTGATATTAAATTTAAAGGAAGTGAATTTAGAATATGAGTTCTGCATGAATTTTCACACATAACTTTAAAGCCCTCATTCATTCTATCCACAAGGGTAAAATTATCTTTCATACATGGAGTACTGCATGATTTATTCCCTGTTTTTCCTCCAAAGGTACTTCCAATAGGACAATATTCACTGACCATTAATTCTGTTTTTCCATAAATATTAAGTCCAACTGGCACATTAATATTTTTCATAAGTTCTTTTATTTCTTTTCTGTTAAGTTCAGTGCTTAGAAATGGTATACTAACATCTTCACTATAAAATTCAACACCTTCTTTGTTATAAATATTAAGTTTATAATCACCAATTATGCTGCATTTATTTCTATATCTGTGTATTATTCCTGCATTAGATGTAACAATACCTTTTATATATGGGAGAATTTCATCAATTAAATTTATTGTTATATCATAATCTTGCTTTATTATATCAGGAATTTTTAAAAATATATTTCTGTCTGTACTGCCCATGCCTTTTATATCTTCTTTACAAAGATTTTGTTTATGTTTACTGAAATGTAAATTTACTGCTATATTTCTAACCTTATTACATTGAATCAGTGCTTTAAACTGGCTTCTTTGTATACAGCTATATATTATTCCAACATTATTTTTATTTGTTCCATTAATACTATGATATTCTTTAGTTTCTCTTTTTCTCCTATATCCTGTAGTATTATCTCTCAATATTTTTTCAAAAATCTGTCTTCTCAAATTATTTAAAGAAGATATTCTTATAAAACCATCTTCAAAAGCAGAAAATTTTATAGTTCTAAATTTGTATGGAATATCTCCTGATTTTTCCAAAGCATTTAATATTCTTTCCTGTGATAAAGGACTGCTAGATGCTTCTTCTACCATATCCCCATATACTTTGTATTCCTTCCCATTATATTCTGTTTTTAAACTTACTGATTCATTAACTTTAAATGCAATTTCTCCATCAATAGAAATTTTCCTTGAATAAGGCTTTGTATATTCCTTTAATTGGTCATAAAGCTTTCTATCAGACATTTTAAACAACTTAAACCCCTTTTTATAACCTGTATTAGGTAAAAGCTTAACCTTTTCTCCAGCCTTTGCTTCACTAACTTCCTTACCATTTAACAAAATCTTACTTAAGGTAAATCCTTCATCATTAAATCTTATTCCATCACCTAATTCTACTTTTTCTTCAAGGATTACTTCTCCTTTATCAATAACTTTTCCTATAAATATTCCAGTATTTTTTCCATATTCATAACTCATCATGTCTCTTCCAACATTTTTATATAAATATGCCTTTGCAAATCCCTGTCTGTTGAAAAGTTTTGCCAGTTCCCTTTTTCCTTCCTTCACATTGAATTTTTTATTCTCCAAAACTTTATCAATAGCTTTTCTATAATTTCTAGTAACTCCTGCAACATATTCAGGTTTTTTCATTCTCCCTTCTATCTTAAGAGATGCCGTTTTGCTCTTTATTATTTCTTCCATATCTTCAATTAAACATGTATCCTTAGTGCTTAATAGGTATCCCTTTTGGATACCCATTGTTTCTCCTTTCAATGTATAAGGCAGTCTACAGCTTTGGGCACATCTGCCACGATTACCGCTTCTCCCTCCTATCATTGAACTCATAAGACATTGGCCTGAATAACATACACATAATGCTCCATGAACAAATATTTCCGTTTCAATTCCTAAATCTTTTGATATATATTTGATTTCTTCAATAGAAAGTTCCCTGGACAAAACTATTCTTTTAAGGCCCTTTTCATTAAAATATAAGGCTCCTTCTCCATTATGTATACTCATTTGGGTAGATCCATGAAGTTCTAAGTCAGGATAAATATTTCTACACATATTTATAAGTCCTATATCCTGAATTATTAATGCATCTACACCTATTTCATACAAATACCCTGCATATTTAACTGCTTCTTTCATTTCATTCTGTTTTAAAAGAGTATTCATTGTAACATATACCTTCACATTATAGCTGTGAGCATAATCTATAGCCTTAACCATTTGTTCATTATTGAAATTTGATGCATATGCTCTGGCAGAAAATTTACTGCCCCCTAAATATACTGCATCGGCACCACTATTGATAGCAGCAATAAAACTCTCCATACTGCCTGCTGGTGAAAGTAATTCTATTCTATCCATATATTCTTATCCTCCATAAAAATGGTATTTCTAAATAATTTTTTATTTATTAATTTTGAAATGAGAAATTCTCAGTTTATAAATGTCCCTAAATATATTTGTCCCATTGAGGATTTTTTAGTGTATTATTAAACAACAATAAAATCTCAATGGGAGCAAATATTTGGGGACTTTTATATACTTGGAATTTCCATGGCAAAATTGCCTGGATATAAAATTTTACCTTTTTTTAACCAAAGATCCTTGTTCCTTTTTTGCTTTTGCAACTTCAATTTCTGTGTCAATAAGTTTTGCCTGAAGATTAAAAAGTTTATTTTGAGATGCTCTTTGCTCTTGTAACATTTTTTCATTCTGCTTCTTCATATCTTCCATCCTCATAGACACATTTTCAAGATTATTTGATTTTTCTTCAAGCTGAGCTTTAATTTTTTTAAGTTCTGCTTCTTTAGAATCTATTGTATTAGACAATCTAAGGAAAATATCTTCCTTATCACTCATTTCTTTTTCTAATCTTTCTACAGCTCTTTCTTTACTTGTCAATTCTTCTTTTAATCTTCTAAATTCATATTCATTTTTCTTTTGCTCTTCTTCATATTGAAGGATACTTGTGCTCTTATTTTCAAGTTCAGCTTCAAGTTTTAAAATTTTATTTTCTTTTATTCTTATTTTATCCTCAACATCATTTAATATCTTTTCTCTTTCTTTATCTCTATTTTCTAATTCTTTATTCTTTTCCACTAATTGAACTTTTAGTTTTTCATTGCTATTCTTTGTAAGTTCAAGTTCTTCTTCTATTACTTCTTTATTTTTTTCTGCCTTTTCAATTTCCAAAGATAATTCATCATTACTATTTCTCATGTTTTCTATTTCAGTAGATAAAATTTCCTTATCAGACTGAAGCTTTTCTATGTGTCCATTTAATTCCTCAATTTCACTTAACTTCTCATGAATATTATTTTGAAGTCCTGCTTTTTCCTCTTCTTTTAAATTTATTTTTTCTTTTAATCTTTCAATTTCCTGTGATGCATTCTCATATTTGGTTTTAGTTTCTTCACATAAATTTATTGACTGCTCTAATTTTTTCTTATATTGTGCAAGTTCATCAGCCGTATCTTCACATAACTCATTTAATTTCTCCATGTCAGAATTTAATTCATCCATGATTTTATTCTCATTTTCAATTTGATTTTTTAGCTCACTTATTTTTTCATCCTTTTCTTTTATATCATTATACAAGCTTTCTTCATTAAGTTTTATTTCTTGAATTTCTTTACTTAAAATAATATTATTATTTTTTTCCTGCTTTAATTTATTTTCTGTTTCTGATAATTCATCTAATGCTGCTGCAACATCTTCTTCAGATTTTTTTAGTTTTTCACTTACTTCTAAATGTAATGTTTTTACATCTTCTAAATCATTTTTACATTTATCATAATCATTTTTCATAATATTCTTTTCACTTACTTCATCTTCAAAAGCCTTCTTTAGTTTTTCAAAAGACTCTTTAATTTTATCTTTTTCTTCTGTTATTGAAGTTAGACTTGCTGCAAGATTTTTAATTTTTTCCTTTGCTTTTTCTAAATCTTTTTCTAATTTTTTTTCCCTTTCTAAAGCATTATCATGTTCTGCTTTCTTAGATTGAAGCTGCTCATTTACTGTTCTTATTTCTTCATTAAGGGCTTGATTAGTATAGCTGTTCCTTGATTTAATTTTTTCAATTTCTTCAAGCAGATCAGCATTTTTATTTAACGCCTGTTCTTTTTCCGTGGTCAATGCGTTTAATTCTCCAGTAAGTTTTTCAACAGAAGCAACAGCCTCATCTAAATCATTTTGAAGTGCTGCATAATATGTCTTTTCATTTTTATATCTCTCTTTAAGTTCTTGTTCTTTTTTTTCATATTCTTCCTTTATATCATTATTTTCCTTAGCCATATCTTTGTAGTTATTTTCAAGCTCTTTAATTGATTTTTTTAATGCTTCATTCTGCTCATTTGCAGCCTTATTATCCTTTTCCAGCTTTTCCAAATCATAACCACATTCAAAAAGTTCATCTGTTATATTTATTGCAGCAAGTACAGTAGCATCATTCAAACTTAAACCAACTTTCTTACTGCTTATTTCCTTTATTTTCTTATCCAAAAAAGTTGCAACCTGAAACAAATATTTTTCATCTTTATCCCCTTTTAGATTGTAAGTCATACCATTTATTGTAACAGATACCTTATACATTATAATAACACCTCGTAAAATTCTTTATTACTTTTAATTATAGGACATATTAGCCAATAAGACAATTGTGTATAACATGTCCAATTATAAATTTTTACATTTCATTTTAAAATCCATTTTTTCCCTTAATATTATAATGGATTTTTAAATATTATTCAAAATTCTTTTTTTAAGCGCATTTTTTTGCTATACTTAGTTTGGTTATTTCTAATTTATGATTAATAAGCATAAATATTGTTTAAAATTAAAATAAAAAATCTAGGTGGTGAGTATTATAAAAATTAAATCTATTATAAGCATTATACTTTCAAAATGGGCAGCTTTTATTTCAAAACATTTATTTAAGGGCGGCAGCAACTTTCCTGGTAAAGTTGCTTTAAAAATAGATAAAGAAATTTTAAAAATCCTATGCCAAGGCTACAAGGTTATTTTAATTACAGGTACAAATGGTAAAACTACAACTACAAGCATGATATATAATATTTTACAAGAAAATAATTTAGATGTTATAACTAACAATACAGGGGCCAATCTTTATAGTGGTATTGTAGCCTGTTTTATTTCACATTTTTCTTTTTTTAAAAAAAGAACAGATTCCTATGCTGTAATTGAAGCAGATGAAGCAAATGTAAAATTTATAACCCAATATATAACTCCAAAAATAATTGTTATAACTAATCTTTTCCGCGACCAGCTTGACAGATATGGTGAAGTTTATACAACATTAAATAAAATTTTAGAGGGAATACACAATGTTACTGAAACAAAATTAATTCTAAATGGTGATGAATCTCTCCTTGGAAAGCTTAAAATTAATAATCCAGTGTATTATTATGGTTTTAAAACTCCTTTAAAGGAAAATTCTTCTCTTGATTTAAATGCTGATGCAAAGTTCTGCAAATTCTGCAAAGCACCATACAAGTATAATTTTGTTACATATAATCATTTAGGCGATTTCTATTGTCCTGAATGTGGTTATAAACGTCCACCTTTAAAATATTTTGTAAATAAAATATTGGATTTAACTCCAGATAGTTCAACAGTACTAATTAATAATGTTGAAATAGCTATAAGCCAATCAGGAGCTTATAACATTTATAATGCACTAACTGCATTTTCTGTTGCGAAAGAACTAGGAATTGATGATAACATTATAAAAAAATCACTTCAAAAACAAGAATCAAGTTTTGGACGACAGGAAGAAATAAAAATAGGTGAAAAAGATATTAAAATTATCCTTGTAAAAAATCCAGCTGGGTATAATCAGGCATTAGATACACTGACTCTTATTAACAAGCCCTTTTCTACTGTCTTTATGCTTAATGATAATTATGCAGACGGTCGTGATGTTTCATGGATATGGGATGTTGATTTTGAAAAAATATCCTCTCTTCCTATAAATGATGTATTTATATCTGGTCTAAGAATGTATGACATGGCTGTAAGATTAAAAGTTTGCGGATTAAATCCAGAAAAATTTATTCTGGAAGAAAATTATGAAAAGCTTACAGAAAAAATTAAAAACAGTGAAAACAATAAAATATATATTCTTGCTACTTATACAGCAATGATTAATTACAGAAAATATCTTCATTCACAAGGCTATATAAAAAAATTATGGTAGAAAGGAAGGCTATTTATGGAATTAACTATTTGTCATCTATACCCTGATTTATTAAATGTTTATGGCGATGTTGGAAATGTTCTTATTTTACAACATAGAGCAAAATTACGTAACATTAAAACAAATATTGTAAATTGTTCATTAAATGATAAATTTGATAAAGAAAATACTGATATATTATTTTTTGGAGGAGGCCAGGACTTTGAGCAATCCATTGTTTCAGAGGATTTAAACACTTTAAAGAAAGATGATTTGAAAGAATATATTGAAAATAACAAAGTTACTTTAGCAATATGTGGAGGTTATCAACTTCTTGGCAAATATTACACAGCACCTAATGGTGAAAAAATAACTGGTCTTGGCATATTAGATATTTACACTGAAGGTGGAAGTACAAGATTTATTGGAAATACAGAAATATACAATGAAGAATTTAACGAATCTTATGTTGGATTTGAAAATCATTCAGGAAGGACATTTATAAATTCTCACAAACCTTTGGGCAAATGTATCCATGGTTATGGCAACAATGGTTCTGATGGTTATGAAGGCTGTGTTTACAAGAACACTTTTGGCTCTTATTTTCATGGATCCTTCTTATCAAAAAATCCAGAATTTGCAGACAGATTGCTTTTACTTGCACTAAAAAATAAATATGGTGAAAAAATAGAGCTTGATGCCATAGATGATACTCTTGAATTAAAAGCAAAAGAAGTAATTATTCAAAGATTAAAAAATTCAAAATAAAAAATAGAATTGGAGCGATTTTCTTGAAAAAAAAATTTATTATTAAAGCATTAATACTGACTTTATCAGTTTCCTTTTTAAACACATTACACTTAAATACCACTGTTTTTGCAGCAAACAGCGAACCTTCCATTATAGCTGAATCTGCCATTACTGTAGACTATGAAACAGGAGAAATAATATACTGCAAAGATGCTGATGAAATACGTTATCCTGCAAGTACCACAAAACTTTTAACTGGTCTTCTCCTTGCAGAAAATAAAGGAAAAAGTGATCAATTAACTTATACTAAAGAAGCAAAGGCCCAGCCTGCGTATTCCTTAGATGAAAGTTTCATGGGCGGCACAATTAAAGTTGGAGATAAAATAGGTGCTGATGATATTATGAAAGGTCTACTCTTATTTTCTGGTAATGATACAGCCTATGTAATAGCAGATAATATAGCTGGAGATTCTCAAACCTTTGCTAAAATGATGAATGATAAGGCTAAAGAATTAGGCACCCTAAACAGCAACTTTGTTACTCCAAATGGACTTCATGATGATAATCATTATACTACAGCTTATGACTTGTCTTTAATAACTAAAGCTGCTTTTTCTAATGATTGGGAAAGAAGTGTTATGGCTCAAAAAGAATCAACAATAATAATTAATGGTTCAACTATAATGCTGGAAAACAGAAACTTAACCCTTGGAACTAATGGTAACATAGGTGGAAAAACAGGTTATACAGTTCCTGCTGGCGGATGTCTTGCTACTGTTTATGAAAGAGATGGTAGAAAAATAATTGGCATTGTATTAAAAAGTAAACAAGTTGATAATAATGACCTTACAAAATTTAATGATATGGAATCTATAATTGATTATAGTTTTGACAAGGAAAAAGAAGTTTATAAAAGCTCTGGTGAAGAAGTGGGTACTACAACAGTTTCCTATAAATCATTTGGATTATTGGGACCAGAAAAAACTGTAACTGTTCCTTTAACATTAACTCAGGATGTTAAATATTATGAAAATGCAATAAATGATAAAGAATCTGCTATAACTTATGAGGAAAAAGATAGTAACGCATGGAAACTTCTATTTAATAAGGATATTAATTTAACCTATTCTACCAGAAATCATAGTGAAATTGTTACAGGTACTGCAAATATATCTTTTGGTACAATTTTAAAAGATAACATATTAATATATGCTGGAACTATTATTGCTATAGTAATTGTGATTTCATTAATATTAATGTTAAAGAGCCTTTCTTCAAACAGAAAAAGAAGAAAATCCAGATCTAGCTTCAGCAGAAGAGGAAGAAGATAACCCATATGAAAAAGACAGAATTGAAAAGAAATGTAATCTTAAATCCAATTCCTGTAGTTTTAGTTACATCAAGAAACAACTAAGGAAAAAAATAATGTATTTACAGTCGGCTGGACAGGTACTATAAACCAAATATGAATACTGTTATTTATTAGAAAGGAATATTTGCATGGGAAAACTAAATTTTAAAGGAAGTGTAATGCTTAATCCTACTCCTGTAGTTCTTGTCACATCTAAGAACAAAGAAGGCAAAGTAAATGTATTTACTGTGGGGTGGGTAAGTACTGTCTGTACAAAAGAACCTATAATTGCTATGGGAATAAGACCTGAAAGACTATCATATGAATATATAAAAGAAAGTGGCGAATGTGTTATTAATTTACCTACTAGAGATATGGTTAAATTCGTAGACTTTGCTGGTGTTCGTTCTGGAAGAAAGGTGGATAAGTTAAAACATTTTGGATATAAATTAAACAAAGGTACAGCTATATCTACTCCATCTATTGATAAATGTCCTGTTGCTTTAGAATGCAAAGTAAAATCTATAACACCACTAGGTACACACGATCTCTTCCTGTTTGAAGTTATTAATATTAAAGTAGATGAGTCTTTATTAGATAATAATAATAAAATCTGCTTTAATAAAGCAAATTTAATTTGCTATTCTCATGGTGAATATTATGGAATCAATTCAAAGCCATTAGGTACATTTGGATACTCTGTAAAAAAGAAACACAAGAAATAAAGGGGCTGTCGCATTAAGAAATCTAAACGCTATATATAGTATATTGATCAAGTTTCTTGATACTATATATTGTATGTTTTAATCTTTGTGCGACAGCTCCTTTTATATTAAAATACCACCCTTTAACCTATCAAATATTTCTATTGCTTTAAACCTGGCAATATCCAAACATCATTAGCAGTATCTACAATTTTGTTACCTACTAAAGTTTGATTCTTTATAGAATTAATCGTATTTTTATTTAATGGAAAAGAAATGACCTTAGATTCTGAACCAATTTATTATTCCATTTCTGTTTCACCAACTAATTCTATTGGCATATCCATAGTAGATTCCATATTGTTCACAATTTCTTCTACTGACTGATCTTGTCCACTATGTTCTGCCCTTTTTTCTTCATCCTCATCCCATAAAGACTCATGCTCCTTATGATGTTCGTTTCTACACATAGCTCCCATATTTTTAGCTGACATATACATCTCAAAATTAAAATCAAATAACTTTTTCTCATCAGATGCAGGTACTTTATCTCCTTTTGAGATTCTACGAGCTATTTCCATACATTTTGCCATATCATCCATTGCCTTGCCTTCTGCACTTGCCTGCTGTTTACTAACTTCAGCGTTATGCATGGCTGATGTATACTCGCCAAATTTATTCATAAAATCACTAACTTTATTTAACTTCTCATCTATTTTTGATAGTTCCACTATTATGTCTAAATTTTCTTCAGTATCGTTTGCTTTTTCATTTTTTTCTATCTTTTTACGTAATTCCATTCCTTTATTCCATAATTCATTAAACCGTGCATAATACTGTTGCTTTGCCTCACCAATTTTCACACAAATGCCCCCTATTTCATAAACTATCAATATTAAACATATATTGCCTTGCTAAAAAATCTTACTTAAACTTTCCTTAGTTAAGATTTATATTATAAATAAATTTAGTTAACTATATCCATTTATGTTATTTTTAATTTTAAAATTTATTATAAAAAAACTACCAATTCTTCATAATTATATTTTAAGTTTTTTCTTCTAAGTATAATTATATAAAATTTTACTATAGTTTACAAATATGTTATAGTATATTATTTAAAATATCAAAAAAAGTTAATGTTAAAAGAATACTGAAACTATTGGGTAGAAATACCCTTTTAGTTAATCAATTATTGAACAAAAATAATCACACTGAAAAACTTTAATTTTTCAATGCCCTTCAGATAATTCCTAAGCTTTTTTATATTCCTAATGCTTCAAGAGCATTTATAACTAAAATTTAATAAAAACAGCTTATATGGAAATTTGAAATTATTTTTCCATATAAGCTGTTTTTTTATTCTCCTGAAAGAGCTTTAAAGCCTTCACCTAAAACTTCACTTATTTCACTTACTGTTATAAATGCATCGCTATCATTTTGCTTTATGTAGTGTTTTAATTTAATAAACTGGCTGCGCTTTAATATTGTCAATATAACACAATTATCTTTTCCAGTATAACCGCCTTTTC
>CAZPRO010000028.1:10508-22117 GCA_964588775.1 uncultured Clostridium sp. | reverse complement strand
GCTTATTTCTTTCGAATTTTTCCTTTGCCATTCTTTGTTTCCTCCCTTAAATATATTGCAATAAACTTTGCCTAGTGTTTTTTATTTTTTATTTGGAGCTCACAATCGGGATTGAACCGACGACCTCCGCCTTACCAAGGCGACGCTCTGCCTACTGAGCTATGTGAGCGTTTCTTTACCATTCCTTGATATACCAATTATAAATTTTACTATTAGTTTAGAGATTTGTCAATAAAAATATCCTATTTAACATTTAAATATTTTTCTAATTTTCTTTTTACTCTCTGCAATGCATTATCAATGGATTTAGAATGCCTCTCTAAATCACAAGCAATTTCCTGATAAGACTTTCCATCTAAATATGATGTTAAAACTTCTAACTCTAGCTTTGACAATACATCTTCTATTTTTTCTTCTATATAATCCATCTGCTCTTTACTAATTATTAACTCTTCAGGATCAGAAATCTTTATGCTTGCTAATACATCTAATAACGTTCTTTCTGATTCTTCTTCATAAATTGGCTTATTTAAAGAAACATATGTATTTAATGGTATATGCTTTTGTCTTGTAGCTGTTTTAATTGCTGTAATAATCTGTCTAGTAACACACAACTCTGCAAAGGCTTTAAAAGACGAAAGTTTATCCGGATTAAAATCTCTAATTGCTTTGTATAATCCAATCATGCCTTCTTGATAAATATCCTCCTTATCGGCACCAATTAGAAAGTAAGACTTTGATTTTGATTTTACAAAATTTTCATATCTGGAAATTAAATATTCTTGTGCTTTTGTATCTCCGGCTTTTGCTTTCATCACAATTTCTTCATCTGTTTTATCTTTAAATTCTAAAAATGCATCCAATTGTCTATACTCAACTCTCTTCTAATAACTAAAACTAACTACTTATGTAAACAATTATACCTTAGAAAAATTGCCTTAGTCAACCTAATTCAAAAGCCTCTCCTGATTTTTTCAAGTTCTTCAAATACATCATTTGGGATATTATCCCCTAAAGGATTTCTTTTTCCTTCTTCTATTTTATGGAAATTTCTTTTCATTCTCTTTTCAACTTTTAGAATCTCTGCATAAAACTCTAATGTAGACATTCTTACTGCTCCTCTTTGAAAAACAGTCTGCTGTTCAAGATTATCTGATGTAACTACAACAATTTCACTTTTTCTTCCTAACTCATTTACTTTTCTTTCTATATATGCATCAGCTGTTTCTCCATCTTTAGTAAATACAATAGATATATTTTTGCTGACAAATTCTTTTTTCTCAATACTCCCCTGTACTTTGTATGCATCAAAAACAATACATATATTACAGTCTTCAAAAACAGAATAGTTATGCAGTTTATTTACAAGATTCTGTCTAGCACCTTCAAAGCTAACATTTTTATCAAGTTTCAAATTAGGCCAGCTGTTAATAACATTATACCCATCAACAAAAATAGTTTTCACAACATCACTCTTCCTTATTTAAGTCGGCCTTTTAGTACTTCATACATTATTATACCACCAGCAACTGAAGCATTTAAAGAATTAATCTTTCCCACCATTGGTATTTTTATTAATTTATCACACTTTTTCAATGTTAACTTTGAAATTCCATTTGCCTCATTACCTATCACTATAGCACATGGTCCCGAAAAATCTGTTTCATAACTATATTCAAATGCTTTTATATCTGTACCATATACCCATATGCCTTGTTCTTTTAATTCATCAATTGTCCTATTTATATTAGTAACTTTTGCTATTTTTATATGTTCTATGGCACCTACAGAAGATTTATATACTGTTGCACTTACTGATACACTTCGTCTTTTAGGTATTATAATTCCATGAACCCCAAATAATTCAGCACTTCTTGCTATTGAGCCTAAATTGTGTGGATCTTCTAATTCATCTAAAATAATTATAAATGGATCTTCTCCCTTAGATTTTGCTTCATAAATTATATCAGAAACATCACAATATTTGAATGGTGTTATTTTAGCTATAACTCCTTGATGTATTTCTCCATTACACATAGAATCCAATTTTTTTCTATCTACTTCTTTAAGTAATATACCTTTTTCTTTTGCTAATGCTATTATTGTCTTTATAGATCCTTCCAATTTTGCATTTGATATATATATGGCTTCTATAGTTCCTTTACCACGTAACGCCTCAATAACTGCATTTCTGCCAATTATAAGATCTTCTCTCTCATTATTTTCATAAGCTTTATCTTTCATAATTACATATGCCTCCTCTTTTTATGCTTCAAATATTTATAATATTCACACACTCATAAAATATGGATTCAAGTCTCTGCTTATCTCCTATAAGATACAAGTATCCTATTAAAGTTTCAAAGCCAGTAGCCATCCTATAATCTCTAACCTCTGCATTTTTAGGAACAGTTGCTGATTTGGCATTTCGACCTCGTTTATATATATTTTTTTCTTCTTCTGTAAGGGTACATTCCAAAGCATGCATTATTGCTGCCTGACTCTTAGCTTTTACATATCCTATGGCTTTTACATGAATTTTGTTTGCTGATAATGATGTATTATTACTTAATATGAAATTCCTAATAAACATCTCATACACTCCATCTCCAATTAAAGCTAATTGAAGTGGATTTAACTGTCTTGCCTCTTCTTTTGTAAACTGTCTTATTCTCAAATCTTCTAACATAATACAATCTCCTCTTGTAATAAAAATGCACATTGCTGACTTGGTAATTCATAATTACTTTAAATAAGCATTGTGCATTTCTATATATCATTAGGCAGTATTTCTAATCTGCTTTTTTCCATCTAACACCCTGTGGTGTATCTTCTAAAATTATATTTCTTGCCTTTAAATCATCTCTTATCTTATCTGCTAATACAAAATCCTTATTTTTTCTAGCTTGTTGTCTTTTTTCTATAAGTTGTTCTATTTCAGCATCAAGATTTTTTTCCTGCTTATTTTGTAATATACCTAATGGTTTTCCTAATTCTCTTATTAAATTTTCAGCTTTTTCACAAACTTCTGCTGATGAATTTATATTTATATTATTGTTTATATCCTTTGTTAAATCAAATAGTACAGATATAGCATCAGCAGTATTAAAATCATCATCCATTTTTTCTATAAATCTATTTCTATATTTATTTAGTGACTCAATATATTTACATTCTTCTTCCTTAATATTTTTTTCTTTAACTTCACCTTTCAAGTTCTCAAGATTATTTATACAGTTGTATAATCGTTCAACTGATGCTTTTGCTGAATCCAGTAATTCCTTAGTAAAATTAATTTGTATTCTATAATGACCAGAAATCATTAAAAATCTTATTACATCTGCACTATACTCTTGTAATATCTCTCTTGCTGTAAAAAAGTTATTTAATGATTTAGACATCTTTTTATTATCTACATTAACAAATGCAGCATGCATCCAATAGTTGGCAAATTTTTTCCCTGTAACAGCTTCACTTTGTGCAATCTCATTCTCATGATGAGGGAATTTCAAGTCCATACCTCCTGCATGAATATCTATTGTATCACCTAGTAATTTTTTAGCCATACAAGAACATTCTATATGCCAACCTGGTCTTCCCATTCCCCAAGGACTCTTCCATGCTGGTTCTCCAGGTTTTTGAGCTTTCCATACAGCAAAATCCATTGGATCTTTTTTTCGTTCATCAACTGTTATTCGTGCTCCAGCTTGTAAATCTTCTAAATTTTGCCCACAAAGTTTACCATATGAATCAAATTTCTTAGTGCTGAAATAAACATCTCCATCTACTTCATATGCAAATCCTTTTTCTATAAGACTTTCTACAAACTTTATTATTTCATCTATAAATTCCGTTGCTCTTGGATTAACAGTTGCTCTTTCTATGTTTAACCCATCAGCATCTTTATAATACTCTGCTATATATTTGTCTCCTAATTCCTTTACTGTTATACCTTCAGAATTAGCCTTATTTATCATTTTATCATCAATATCTGTAAAATTTTGAACAAATGATACCTTATAGCCTCTATACTCTAAATATCTTCTTATGGTATCAAAAACTATAAATGTTCTTCCATTTCCTATATGAAAATAATTATAAACAGTAGGACCACAAACATACATTTTAACTTCACCATCAACTAATGGTTTAAATTCTTCTTTTTTTCTAGTCAAGCTATTATATATCTTCATTAATCTACCTCATTTACTATTTAATTTTTAAATTATTCTTTACAAATTCATCTTTAATTAATTGACTTACATCATCTAATTTAACTTCCTGCATTTCACCATCTCTAAGTTTAAATTCTACAACTCCATCACTAATCTTCTTACCAATTGTAACTCTCATAGGAATTCCCATTAATTCAGAATCCTTAAATTTAACTCCAGCTCTTTCATTTCTATCATCCAAAAGAGCTTCAACTCCTATTTCATTTAGTTGATTATAAAGCTTTGTTGCCCCTTCTAGCTGGCTTTCGTCTTTAACATTAACAGGTATTACTGAAACATGATAAGGCGCTACTGATAATGGCCATATTATACCATTTTCATCATGATGCTGCTCTATTATAGATGCCATTGTTCTTGTTACACCTATTCCATAACAACCCATTATAAAAGGTTTTTGTTTTCCATCTTCATCTATAAATGTGGCATTCATGGCTTCCGAATATTTTGTTCCTAGTTTAAAAATATGACCAACTTCAGTTCCCCTTGCAATAGTAACTGGTTTTCCACACATTGGACATTTTTCTCCATCTATAACATTTCTAAAATCTCCAACAATTCCTTCAAAATCTCTTCCATAATTAACATTTTCAACATGATATCCTGTTTCATTTGCTCCTGCAATAAAGTTATACATATTTTTTACTTCTTCATCTACTAAAAGTACATCAACTTTTAGTCCAATTGGTCCTGCAAAGCCTGTTTGAGCTCCTGTAGCTTCTAAAACCTGTTCTGTTGTAGCAAAATCGAAATTAGTTACTTCTCCTAGTGCATTACTTACTTTAACTTCATTGATTTCCCTATCTCCTCTAACCATTACAGCTACAATTTTCCCATCTATATCAAATAAAATAGTCTTAGCAAATTTTTTTTCATCAGCATTAAAGAATTTAGCTACTTCTTCTATTGTTCTAGCATTTGGTGTTTCTACTTTATTTAATGGTTTCATTTCTTCCTGCTGTGAAATTTCTGGTTTAGCAACAGCTTTTTCAATGTTAGCTGCATAATTACATTCAGTGCAAAATACAACGTCATCTTCCCCAACTTCAGATTTAACCATAAATTCTGCTGAATTTGAACCTCCAATTGCTCCTGAATCTGCCTGTACTGGTTTTGCATCTAAACCACATCTGTTAAAAATATTCACATAAGCATCATGCATTTTATTGTATACTAAATCAAGTCCATCCTGATTCTTATCAAAGCTATATGCATCCTTCATAACAAACTCTCTTGATCTCATTACTCCAAATCTTGGTCTTCTTTCGTCTCTATACTTTGTTTGAATCTGATATAAATTTAAAGGTAATTGCTTATATGATTTTATTGTGTTTCTAACAATATCGGTAAAAACCTCTTCATGTGTTGGTCCTAAACAAAAATCTCTATTCCCTCTGTCCTTTAATCTAAACATTTCAGCACCATAAGCATCCCATCTTCCTGACTCCTGCCACAATTCTGCTGGTATCATAGCTGATGCTAAAAATTCTTGAGCTCCTGCTGCATTCATTTCTTCTCTAATTATATCTTCTATCTTTTTTAATACTCTAAGACCTATTGGCATATAGTTATAAACTCCAGCTGCCATTTTTCTTATCATTCCAGATCTAAGCATTAGCTTATGGCTGTCAATTTCTGCTTCTGCTGGAACCTCTCTTAAAGTCGTTATTAACATATTAGACATTTTCATTTTTTATTCCTCCTAAATTTTTCTATAAATTAATCTACTTTGTGTTTTTTAACTTTTTTGCAAATAAAAAGTTCACCCTAATTATATATTAGGGCGAACTTTTACCCGCGGTACCACCTAAATTTGTTCTCTAAATAATGATAACGATATTAAACCGATAGTTTTTTCCTATTACTTAGAAGCTGGTTCAAAATTTAGTGAAAGTTTTTCAGCCTAGGAACTTTCTCTCTGCATTTCAATTTCTACTATTCTTCATCACTGCACTTACAAATATTTTATTTTTATTAATTATATCGTGCCAAAAAAACTCTGTCAATAAATTCATTTAAGCAAATATTCAGCTAATATCAAGTCTTCAGGTGTTGTAATTTTTATATTTGTATAATCACCATTAAATAAATATACCTTATGATTATAATATTCAACAACCATTGTATCATCTGTAACTGTAACATTCTCATTTCTTATTTTTTTATGACAATTATATATCAAAGAATAGTCAAATGCCTGAGGTGTCTGAACTGCTATAAGTAAATTTCTATCTAGTGTATCTATGGAAAAACCATTACTATCTTTTATTTTTATAGTATCTTTAGGCATAACACCTGGTGCCGCTGCTTTATATTTCATTGCGTATTTTATAGCACTATTAATAATTTCCTGTGAAACAAATGGTCTTGCTCCATCATGTATTAGAACAGTATCTGTATTTTCAATACTTTTTAATGCATTATATACAGAATCACTTCGTTCTTTTCCACCATAAACTATTTTATCTATCTTTAGATTATATTTTCTTAATATATTAATATTAAAATATTCAACTTCATCTTCAGGTAAAACTAGAATTATATTATGAATATTAGGATTATCCATAAAACTTTTAATTGTGTAATAAATTATAGGTTTACCATATATTTCTATATATTGTTTACTAACAGAAGCTTTCATTCTTTTTCCCTTTCCTCCTGCCAGTATTATAGCTGATACCATTATTTTCTCCTTCTTAAATCTTAAGCATTTGGCTTTGCAAAAATCATTCTTCCTGCAGCTGTTTGCAATACTGATGTTACAATTACTGTTTTTGTTTCTCCAATGTATTTTTTACCACCTTCAACTACAATCATAGTTCCATCATCCAAATAAGCTATTCCCTGACTTGATTCCTTACCATCCTTTACTATATCTACTGTCATTTCTTCACCAGGTAAAACAACTGGTTTTATAGCATTTGATAGCTCATTTATATTTAAAACTGGAACACCTTGGAATTCTGCAACTTTATTTAAATTATAATCATTAGTTATTACTTTTCCATTCATATCATGTGCCAACTTTAAAAGTTTACTATCTACTTCTGCAATTTTAGGATAAGTATCTTCTACAATAATTGTTTCTATTGATAATTCTTTCTGAATCTTATTCAATATATCCAGGCCTCTTCTTCCCCTGTTTCTTTTTAATGCATCTGATGAGTCTGATATATGTCTCAATTCATCTAAAACTGCGTTTGAAATTACAAGTGGACCTTCAATAAAGCCAGTTTCACAAATATCAAATATTCTTCCATCAATAATAACAGATGTATCTAATACTTTTGGAATTTGTTTTATTTTTTCTTCCCTGTCGTCTTTAATCTCTTTATTTTTTCTTTCTTTTATTGATGGTATTTTAAAATTACTTATAAAATAATTAATATCTTCTTTTCTTTTAATCATTATTTCTGCACCAATGATAGCTGCTAACACATTTAAAATTATCAATAAAACAGGTCCTATAAAACTATTTATTCCATTAATGGGTTTTGCAATAAATGTCATTAAACTTAATGTAATCATAGCTCCTATAAAACCATAAAATATCTCCAAAACACTCAATTTCTGCATACTTTTCTCAATATATTCAAGCATATTTCTAGTTGCTTTAAATACTATAGGAGATAATAAGAATAGTATAAGTCCTGAAATTAAACACAATATAAAAATAAATAAAATTTTTCCAATAGTACTTTTTAAGTATGACAAATTTTCTATTTGAGGTATCTGAAGTATAAGTTGTGCTATAAAATATCCAAATATAGCACCTAAAATAGCAAATAGAGTTCTTAAGATCTTTATTAACATATATTTCACCTCCTACTATACTAAAATAAAAGCTTTAATACATTTATTTTGTTATATAAAACATATTATGATACTGTTACATTATAACATATATTTTATCTATCTAAAAATTAATAATTATAAAAATATGGTTCAATGATTATAAATTTATTTCTAAAGTACTAGCACAGATGTACATTTTTAAAAAGCAATTAAGGTTGCATTGGGCAAAAACTTATCCCCAAATACAACCTTAATTTTAAACTTGTTTTTTTAAAGAAATCTGTTCTCTTATTCGTTTTAAACCATTTCTAATGGCTGTAGCTCTTGCTTCACCTATACCTTCTACCTTATCAAGATCATCTATGTCCGCTTCTATTATAGAACTCAATTCTTTAAATTCTTTAATTAAATTTTCAATTACATTTGAAGGTATTCTTGGCACCTTACTTAACATCCTGTATCCCTTAGGAGATATTAATGTATCCATTAAAGAAATTCCTGAATAACCTAAGGTCTTTCCAATACATTCTAAATCTATAAGTTCTGATGAATTTAATTTTTGAATAGCAATATATATTTCTTTATAATTTAAGCCTTCTTTACAATAATCACGAATCAAAAGAATTCCATCCCGCTCTACATGCTTAATAAGTTCACTAAGCTGCATAAAAATAAGCCTGCCTTCATTTCCCAGCTCTAATATGTACATATCTATTTCTTCAACAATTCTCATAACCATTTCTGTTCTTTGAATAGCTGTTACAACATCAAATACTGTAGTTAAATCTTGAAATTCTAATAAATTAAGATTATTAATTACCCTATCTAAAACAGAAACATATTTCTCAAGTGTTTGTAATGCTTGATTTGCTTTACTTAATATTGCACTACTTTCCCTTAAAACATATTTTATATCACCTTTATACATAGTTATAATATTTCTTCTTTGAGAAATAGCTATAACTATTTTATTGGTTTGTTTTGCTACTCTATGTGCAGTTCTATGTCTTGTTCCTGTTTCATAAGTAGGTATTTGCGAATCAGGAATGAGCTGAGCATTTGCACGTACAATCCTCTTTAAATCTTCAGATATTACAATTGCTCCATCCATCTTTGCAAGTTCATAAACATATGAGGGTGTATATTCTGAATTTATTGTAAACCCACCATCTACAATATTCATAACTTCTTCAGAATCACTTACAACGACTAATCCACCTGTCTTAGCTCTAAGAATATTTTCAATTCCTTCTCTTAATTGTGTTCCTGGACAAATTATCTTCAAAATTTCTTTTATCCCTGTCTCCTTTTTTAGTCTCATAAATTCACCCCACTTCCTCATAAGTATTATATAATTCTAAATTATATAATACTATATTAATAATAATCTCTCAATAACATTTTTGCATAACTACTTACACTAATTAAACACATCTATGATTACATCCATTAAAGTTTTTACTTCCTTAACTTGTATTTTGGAAAATTTATTTCCATGTCCTAATGCATCCTTGGCTATATACACCCTTTTAAAACCCATTCTTTCCAATTCTTTTATTCTGCTTTCTAGTGAAGGAACTTTTTTTAATTCTCCAGTTAATCCCACATCTGCTATAAATGCTGTTGTTGAACTGATTCCACATTGCTTTACTGATGATACCACACTCATTATAACTGCAAGATTAATACTTTGTTCTCGTATTTTTATTCCTCCTGTAGTTTTTATAATAACATTTTTGTCATATAAATTAATATTTCCTCGTTGCTCTAATATTGATATGAGAGTATTTAATTTATCTTTTCCTAAAGTTTCTCCTATTCTTGTTGGATATGGTGTAAAACTTTTAGAAACCAAACTTTCTATTTCTGTAATTATTGACCTTGTTCCTTCTTTAATAACTGACAATGCACATCCCGAAACAATTTCATCTTCGTCACGTTTTGTCATAAAATATTCTGAAGGATTGTCTATAGACAATATCCCCTTATCACTCATTTCAAAAAAACCATTCTCTATTCCACCAAATCTGTTTTTTGAACTTACAAGAACACGGATATTTTCTTCATTATCATCTTCAATAATTAAAACTGTATCAACAAGATGTTCAAGGGCTCTTAATCCTGCCAATTCATCATTTTTTGTCATCTGTCCTACTATTATTATTGCACGTTGTCTTTTTTCATTTTTAGCAATTTGTAATAGTTTATTAGCACATTCCATAGTCTGAGTTGGTGACCCTGCTCTTGCTGGAAGTGCTTCATCTAAAGTAAATGTTTGAATACTATCAATAATGATTAGATCAGGATCAACCTGATTAATTGATTCTATTACACTATCAAGACTATTTTCTTGAATAATCCATATATTTTCATTAATTTGATCTAGAATTCTATCAGCTCTTGCCTTAATTTGTGTATCACTTTCTTCTCCTGATGCATAAATGACCTTCATTTGTTTTTTTGCCACCTCATTAGAAATTTCTAATAGCAGGGTAGACTTTCCTGCACCAGGGCGTGCTGTAATTATTGTTATTGAATCTTTGATGATTCCACCACCCATTACTCTATCAAATTCATTTATTCCTGTAACAATCCTATCACTTTTATTAGCAACTACAGTGTTTAACTTCTTTAATGCCACTTCGTGTGATTTTTTTGTTGATAAATTATTTTTTAAAATTTCAACAGTTTCTTCATTTAGAGTATTCCAACTATTACACGAAGGACATTTTCCCAGCCATTTTATACTTTCAAAATTGCAAATCTCACATCTATATATGGTTTTCTTTTTCATAAATATAAGTTCTCCTTATAATATTTTTGGTGAATATCTTATCTTAATACATATTTGTATCCTACTTTTCAAATACTATTTTATAAATACTAATCTATAAAGGATGTGTTACTATGATTAATCAAGAATATTTAAAAAATTTATCAGTTCCTAACAATAATATACTTCATGAATATTCAAATCAGAATATTCCTAATTTTCCTCATTCTAAAAATGAATTCAACAATTTACTATATAATTCAAATTTGAATCAAAGTAATGTTATAAAATAATAATTAAATTAAGGGATATATGGTAATCACCTATATATCCCTTATATGATTCATTTAATCCATCTTACTAAACACAAGTTTGTCATCAGTATTACTTACTTTTAATTTATCTCCCATTTGTATATTTCCACTTAATATTTCTTCACTTAACCTGTCTTCTACTTCTTTTACAATTATTCTTTTTAATGGACGTGCTCCATAATTAGCATCAATTCCTTTTGTTAAAAGATATTTTTTACTGTCTTCCTCAAAGTGTAAATATATATTCTTCTCTTTTAGCCTATCAGTAATAGATTGAAGTAATAAATCCATAACCTTATCTAAGTCCTCGTCACTTAACTTATGGAATACTACTGTATCATCAATTCTATTTAAAAATTCAGGTTTAAATCTTTCTTTTAATTCTTCTAATATATTTTCTTTCATCTTTTCATAATCAGAATTATTATCTATTGATGTATTGAAACCAATTCCATTTTGTTTCTTTATATTATGAGCTCCAACATTTGAAGTCAT
>CAZPRO010000028.1:0-10498 GCA_964588775.1 uncultured Clostridium sp. | reverse complement strand
ATTGTATTTTTAAAATTAACTACTTTTCCTTTGCCATCAGTTAATCTTCCATCATCCATTATCTGCAATAATATATTAAATATATCTGGATGTGCTTTTTCAATTTCATCTAATAAAACTATTGAATATGGCTTTCTTCTAACTTCTTCTGTTAACTGCCCCCCATCTTCATGACCAACATATCCAGGAGGAGCACCTATAAGTTTAGCTACAGAATGACTTTCCATATATTCAGACATGTCAAGTCTTATTATACTATTTTCATCTCCAAAAATAGACTCTGCTAATGCCTTACATAATTCTGTTTTACCAACACCTGTTGGACCTAAAAATATGAAGGAGCCAATAGGCTTACTAGGGTCTTTTATTCCTACGCGAGCTCTTCTTACAGCCTTAGAAATAGTTTTTACTGCTTCATCCTGACCAATTACTCTTTGATGTAATACATTTTCTAAATTTAATAATCTTTCACTTTCTTTTTGTGTTAGCTTTTGAATAGGTATTTTTGTCCATGACGATACTACATTTGCAATATCCTCTGAATCTACAATGAGTTTATTATTACGATTCTGATTTATCCAATCCTGCTTTGATTTTTCTAATTCCTTCTGAATGATATTTTCTTCATCCCTTAACTTTGCAGCCATCTCAAAATCTTGCTCCATAACTGCTTTTTCCTTATTACGATTAATTTCATTCACCTTATCTTCTAAATCTTTCAAATTTGGTGGTGCTGATAAATTTTTAATTCTAACCTTTGCAGAACCTTCATCAATTAAATCAATAGCTTTATCAGGCATAAACCTATCATTTATGTATCTGTCAGCTAAATTGACTGCTGCTTCTATTGCTTCATCAGTTATTTTTACATTATGATGTACTTCATACTTTTCCTTTAATCCAAATAATATCTTTAAAGTTTCTTCTTTTGATGTTTCATCTACTGTTATGGGTTGAAATCTTCTTTCTAGAGCAGAATCTTTTTCTATATATTTTCTGTATTCTTCGATTGTTGTAGCACCAATACATTGAATTTCTCCTCTTGCTAGTGCAGGTTTCAATATATTAGATGCATCAATAGCTCCTTCTGCTCCACCAGCACCAATTATTGTATGGATTTCATCTATAAATATAATAATGTCCTGACTTCTAATTATCTCATCCATAACCCTTTTTAATCTATCTTCAAACTCACCTCTATACTTAGCACCCGCTACCATAGATGTTAAATCTAAAGATATTACTCTTTTATTTATTAAATTTTGTGGCACATCCCCACGGACAATTCTTTGAGCCAATCCTTCAACTACTGCTGTTTTACCAACTCCAGGCTCTCCAATTAAGCATGGATTATTTTTTATCCTTCTACATAATATTTCTAATAATCTTTCATTTTCATATTCTCTTCCAATAACAGGATCAAGTTTATCTTGCTGTGCTAAATCTGTTAAATCTCTTCCATGCTTATCAAGCATTGGTGTCTTTTCTTTTCTGACTTTTCCATTTTCCTTATCTTCTTTAAAATCACTATAATTATTTATTAAATGCATCTTTAAAGAACTACATAAGTCTTCAACATCTATTTGAAGCGATATTAAGATAGTATATCCCATTCCTTCTCTTTGCTTTCCTAAACAAAATAATATATGTTCAGGGCCTACAAATCTATGTCTTAACTCTTTAGCAAGTGCACAGCTTTCTTCTAATAGCAACTTTACTCTTGGCGTTTGAGATATATAATCTATTTTTATATCTCCATATCCTATATATCTTTGAATAACTCTTCGTACAGCCTCAACAGATACTCCTGCTCTTCTAAGCAGTTCACTTGCATATCCATCTTCCTTTGCTATTCCTAAAAGAATATGCTCTGTGCCTACATAACCATGTTTAAATTTCTCTGATTCTTTTTCTGCTTCAGATAAAACGGTCTGTGCTCTTTCTGTTAATTTGCTTTCTTCCATGCTAGCACTCCTTCCGTATATGTTTTTACGATAATATTTCTCTAATTAAATTTGCTCTTCTAAAATTTACTTGCTCATCAACAATGTCTTTGTCAATATAACTTTTTATAAAAGAGTCACTTATTTTAATCATAATTTCATTTAATTTACTTTTAGCTATGCTTAATAAATCTAGTTCTACTCCGAGTCTTAAATAAGATAAATACTCTATTGTTTCTCTCTCTTCTAATAAAATTGCTGATTTTAATATTGCATAAGCTCTAAATATCTTATCATAAATCTTATTTTTTTGTTGAACTATTAATACTTCTTTAGCTTTCTTTTCTTCAGATATTATATTTAAAGCAAGACCTTTCATATTTCCAATTATATCTTGCTCTCTTAATCCCATTGTAGCCCCAGTATATATTTCATAAATGCTTCCAAAGCCACCATTACTATCACAGTACTTACTTTTTATTTTCATTCCAATTTTATCTAGAGATTTTGAAAACTTAGAAATATCATTATTTAATGTTAAAGCAGGTAAATGTAAAACTATTTTTGCTTGAAGACCTGTTCCAGCACTTTTAGGTGAAGACATAAGATATCCAATTCTCTCATCAAATGCATATTCATAGTTTTTTTCTATTTCATCATCAATAATATTAGCCTTATTTAATGTTTCTTCCAAATTTAATCCTGCAGTAATGCAGTTTATTTTTATATGCTCCTTATAATTTAATAGAATACTAACTGTTTCAGCATTATTAACAATAAATGCATTTTTCTCAGAATTATCTAATAATTCTTTATCTATTAAATATTTATCAATACATTCATCATAGAAATTCTTTTGGTTTTGGCTGATTTCAAATAATTCCAATTCCTGTTCTTCAAAAGCGTCCTTTAGCCATTCATATATTAATTTATTATTTTCCTTTGCCCTTTGTACTGGTAATTTGTTAGAAAATGGTATGTCATTAAAATTCCTTGATAATCTAATTTGAGTATTAAGAACCACATCATCATAATTTCCCAAACTATGAATCCAATTCTCCATTGAACTCTTCCTCCTCTATTAAAACATTTTTGACCAAATTTTCTTCTAATATACTATCTTCTAATTGTTTTATGCTATCTCTCACTATAGCAGCCTCTTCATATTCTTCATTCAAAATTAATCTTTGCAAATTTTGTTTTAGGCTTTTTAACTTTCTCTTTTGAATTATTTCATTTTTATTCTTTTTAGGAATTTTGCCTATATATTCTGATTTCCTATCCTTTAGTATTTTATTAACTTCGGATGAAAAAACATCATAACATATAGAACATCCTACCCTTCCATCCTTCTTGAATTCTTCTTCAGTTGTTCCACAGTTAGAGCATTTTAATGCTTTTCTTTTTTGGGGATTATTTTCAGGCAAAGATGAAATATTTGATATTACGCCTGTCAAAAAACCTTGAAAAGGAAAATCAATATCTTTGCCTAATGTACTTAAAAAGGGAATCTCGGATATATTTTTTGCACATTTCTCACACAACCAAATTTCTTGTTTTTCTCCATTTATTATTTTAACTACATTAATTTTTGCTTCATTCTTTTTGCACTTTTCACATAACATAACATCCACCTCTAAGATAAAATTATTGTTACCATTGCCTTTAATATATCAGCTCTGACCTTATTCCTGTTTTCTACTGAAATCAAACTTCTATCATTTATAGCTATTTTCATTAAGTCATATTGTTTTTTCTCTATAATTTCTGATTCTAATAAATTATCTAACAGCAAGCTTGCATTATAATAAGTTATAGAGTCGCCTATACTTTTATTCATTATTTGCTCTCGTATATGACAATTGTCATGTTCTAACTGTTTTATTGCAATATGGCCTCCTCCACCTCTTTTACTTTCAATTAAATATCCTCTTTCATAAGTAAATCTAGTAGTAAGCACATAATTAATTTGAGATGGTGCACATCTAAACTGATCTGCCAATTCATTCCTTTGAATAAATATTACATTTTCGTCATTATTATTAAACATATCTTTAATAAAATTTTCTATTACATCTGAAAGTTTTGCCATAACTCCACCTGCTTAAACTTATATTCATTAATTTGTTTTTGACTTACTTTGACTTTATACTATTATACTATTTTTTTATTATTTTTCAAATGTTTATATATCAAAAGCATACAAAATAAAGATACCACTTGTGTGATATCTTTATTTTGTAGTATCCATTACAATTCCTAATAGCTCTATTTAATACTATTCTTGTCCTGGAGCCCCTACTGGACAAACGCTAGCACAGCTTCCACAATCTATGCAAGTATCTGCATCAATAACAAATTGAGTATCTCCTTGGCTTATAGCATTTACTGGACATCCATCTGCACAAGCACCACAGCTAACACATGAATCACTAATAACAAATGCCATATTAACACCTCCTAATTAATAAGTATAATAATTGACCACTTTCATTTTATCATGTATCTAATGGTTTTTAAAGTATTTTATTTATTAATATCAGGTCACTACATACCCCATATCTTCTATTGATTCTATAAACTTTTCTTTATCAAACAATGCTTCATTGCATATTACTACAACTTCTCTCTTAGCTAACAATACTTGACTTGCAATAACTCCTTCACAATCTGCAATTATACTTTGAATATTTCGCACATCCTTTTCAGACTCTATATTTAATAGCTTAATAATAAATTTCAAAAATTTATCCTCCTATTTTTCGTTAATAAGATCTTTTATTAAAGCTTTATCTTCTTCTGCATCAACTTCTAATTTTATATTTGAATCATCTACTGAATCTTCGTATTCTCCAGATATTAATTCTATTTCTTTTATCTTATATTGTTCTATTACTTCCTCATCATCTTTTTTCAATTTAACTTTCACAATTTCCTTCACTATTGAATTTGCTGTTACTTCACCTTCACCATCAACAGTCTTTACTATAGATCCAACTCGAGGAAGCCTTTTTCTTATATCCTCATATGTATCTTGCTCATAATTTAAACAGCACATTAGTCTTCCACATATTCCTGATATTTTAGTAGGATTTAAAGATAAATTTTGTTCTTTAGCCATCTTTATTGACACAGACGCAAAATCTCCAAGAAAGCTAGAGCAGCACATAGGTCTTCCACACGAGCCAAGACCTCCTAGCATTTTTGCTTCATCCCTAACTCCGATTTGTCTTAATTCAATTCTTGTCTTAAAAATAGTTGCTAAATCTTTTACTAATTCTCTGAAATCTACTCTTCCATCTGCTGTAAAATAGAAAATAACTTTATGATTATCAAATGTATATTCGACATCTATTAACTTCATCTGCAATCCATGTTGTTCTATCTTTTTTAAACATATTTCTAATGCTTCTTTTTCTTTTTCTTTATTTTCTCTATGTTTATTTATATCTTTATCATCAGCAATTCTTATAACACTTTTTAATGGTAATATAATATCACTTTCAGATACTTCCTTGATTCCTATTACACATTCTCCAAATTCTACCCCTCTTGCTGTTTCTACAATTACATAATTACCTTTTTTTATATTTAAATCTTCAGGACTAAAATAATATATTTTTCCTGCTTTTTTGAATCTTACACCAATAACCTTTATCATTTAAATTTTCCCTCCACAAATCTCATAAGCATAACACTTATGGTCATTGAATAGTTTGAATTACTATTCAATTTTTGTCTAGCTTCCTCGATACATTCTAACATACTGCTTAATTTTTTATAAGATATGTTTCGTGAAATCAATTGAATTTTTTCAAAGTTATCTAAATTTATTATCTTATCTCTATTATTTAACTCCTTACATAGTAATATATCCCTAATATACAACAATAATATATCTAATATGTCATTTCTTTCATTATTAAATCTATTCAGCAACTTTTCATACTTTAAAACAAAATTCTTTTCTCTTTTTATTAAATCTTCAAATATGTTTAGTAAAATTTCTCTCATTTCATTAAGTTTTTCATCTTCTAAAAATTTATCTGCTTTACCAGGTATCCCCATACTATATGCCAATACTGCCTGTTTACTTTCTTCTGATAAATGACCATATTTACTTTCAATATATTCTTCCATTTCATTTTTTAATAATGGAGTTAACTTATATATTTGACATCTTGATTGTATAGTATCCAAAATTGTTTCCAAAGAATCACTTAATAAAATTAAATATACTCCCTGTGGCGGTTCCTCAATTGTTTTTAAAAATGCATTTTGTGCTTGAGCTGTCATTTTATCACATTGATATAATATTATTACTTTACGATTATTTTCATATGGCTTCTTATTAACTTCTTCTATAATCTCTCTTACTTCATCTACTCCAAATGAATTAGATTTAGGATAATAATTTACAATATCTACACTAACAATTTCGTCCTTATTGCATAATATATAACTGGCTAAATACTTGGCTAACAAACTTTTTCCAATGCCATCAATACCAACAATTAGTGTAGCATGTGAAAAAGAATCATTTTGAATCCTTTTTTCTAATGTCTTTAGAATGTTTTTATGACCTATTATTTTAGACAATACATTTCGCTCCTAGCATCATATTTTGATAAATTGATCTACATCAACCACAAAAATAGTTGCTCCTCCTACATTAATTTCTACTGGATATTGTGACACAAATCCTGTTTCACTTCCATTCAAATGAGTTGGCATGGCAATTACTTCTCTTCTCTTTTTGCATACATTTTTTATTATTGCAGTAACATCATCAACTTTGTCTTCTTCAACTCCAGTCATTAATGTAGTATTTCCTGACTTTAGAAAACCACCTGTGGTTGCCAGTTTAGTTACTCGATATTCTGCTTCTGTTAATGCATCAATAACTTCTCCTGCATCTTCATCTTGAACTATGCAAAGTATTAATTTCATAAAATAACCACCCTTCCTATATTATTATATATATTTTACCACAAATATATATAATAATATATTTAAACTAGCCTTCTTTTACTTTTTTAATTATAATATTCTTTATGTCTTCTACTACTTCATCTTTAGTTTTAGATGCATCTATTCTTTTTATTCTATCTCCATATTTGCTATAAAGAATTTTATAACCCTTATGTACCTTATTATGAAAATCAATTTTTTCCAAATCCAATCTGTTAACTTCTCTTGACTTATTTTTTGCAATTCTGTCTAATCCAATTTTAGGTTCAATGTCAAACCATATTGATATATCTGGCATATATTTTTCTATGGCAAATTCATTTATCTTCATTACTTTATCCATATTTAAATTTCTAGCATATCCTTGATATGCTAACGATGAATCTATAAATCTATCACATAATACTATAATGCCCTGTTCTAAGGCTGGTATTACCTTTTCTACCAAGTGCTGTCTTCTTGCTGCTGCATAAAGTAAAGCTTCTGTTTTTGAATCCATATTGGTGTTTTCTTTATTAAGAATTATTTTTCTTATATCTTCTGCTATTTTTATACCACCAGGTTCACGTGTCTTTAAACATTTATAGCCTTTACTTGTTGTTAGCCAATCATATATCTTATCAATTGCTGTACTTTTACCTGATCCTTCTCCACCTTCGAAAGATATAAACAATCCTTTTTTCATAACTCAAACCTCACTAGATATTTATAAAAACAATATGTTCTTTATTTTATTAACAAACAATTCATATTTTTTTATATTATTAATATTAGTCAAAACAATGTCCCTCTCACATTTAGAACATATAATATTCCCTTTTAATATTATACCATTACTCTTTCTTTTGCACATTATGCATTTTTTATTATTCACTTTTCTTACCTCACTTATATAAAAAATTTATTTTATTGAGATTATTTCCCTTTTACTTTCTTTTATACAAATGACTCTCTTATATCAATATTTTTTTCTATTTTGGTAACACTAATTAAAGTAATATAAAAGATGAAAGGAGAAAATACTAACCTTAGTATTGAGTATAATACATATGAAGCAAGAAATTAACTCTTTCTTATATAGTCATGAACAAGATATCAAAAATCTATGTTCTTATTTATATCATAATCCTGAAATGAGCTACCATGAACATAATGCTTGTCAATATATGTGCAATTTGTTAATAGAAAACAACTTTGCTGTTCAAAAAAATTTTTTAGATATTGATAATGCTTTTTTTGCACAAAAAGGAACTGGTCATCCAAAAATATGTTTTCTTTGTGAATATGATGCTATTGAAAATGAAGGCCATATTACTGGCCATAATATTACAGCCACAATTTCCACTGCCTGCTCTTTAGCATTAGGAAATATTATAGATAAAAGCCATGCTTCTATAATATTAATAGGATGCCCTGGAGAATATCTAGGTGGCAGCAAAGGCATTATGGTAAAGCAAGGAGTTTTTGATGATATAGATATTGTAATGGAAGTTCATCCTGATATAGAAACCTGTGAAAGTGGTACTTCGTCTGCAATAGAACCTTTAGGCGTAGTTTTTGAATGTGATAACCAGTTAAGTTTTCTTAACAAAAATTCATATACCCCATTAGATTGTACATTACTAATGTTAAATATTCTTAATTCTATTCAAAAAGCCTTTCCTGAGCAATTAAACATAAGTTATATTGTTTCTAATGGAGGAATTTCTCCATTATTCATACCCTCAAAAGGTGAAATTAAATTCTATATACGTGCTAAAAATTCAGAACTTATAAAATATGGTGACACAAAATTAAGAGAAATAGCTAAATTTGTTTCACAAATAACCCATATTAACAGCAAATTTTTCTTATATGAGCAGCCAAACAGAGAGCTTTTAACCAACAATACATTAAATCGCCTATTTAGTCATAACTTAAAAGAAAACGGCATAATTCATATAAATGGTCCAAAAAACTTATATGCAGGATTAAGTATTGGTGATGTAAGTCATGTGGTTCCTACCATACATCCATATATTGCAATTACAAGGAACTCTAACATTAAATATGGAAGCAGAGAGTTTGCAAAATGTACAATTTCTGAAGAAGCCTTTGAACAAATGTTTACTGCCATGAAAGCATTGGCATATACTGCTGCTGATATAATAAAAAATGAGACTCTTCTCCATGAAGTAAAAGCTGAATTTTTTAATCATTAAATTTCTAAGGAACTATTATACAAAGATAAAATTATTGTATTTTCAGAATGTTACTTTTTTAATAAGTAATACTGCATAATATAAATTAAATCTTCAATTAGTATAGTTCCTTAATTTTTTTACTATTACAAAAATGTTTACAACACTTTCTTTAATAGTATAATTAATATAGTATCTTTTTCAGAAAAAGGAGGCTATTTTAATGATTAAAATTTATAAAAGTATAAGCGAAAATAATAATAAGTTAAAAATACTAGACAATATTGAAAATGGATGCTGGATAAATGTAATAGCCCCATCAAATGAAGAATTAATATTAGTATCTAAGAAAACTGGCGTTCCTCTAGAATTTTTGCAATCAGCTCTTGATGATGAAGAAACTTCTCGTATTGATTTTGAAAATAATTCATTATTGGTAATTGTTGATATACCTTTTACAGAAATGGAAGATAACTCCCTAACTTATGATACCTATCCATTAGCTATTATTCATACAGATAAACAACTAATAACTATATGTCTTAAGAATAGTAAAATTTTATCCGACTTTACTAATGGCAAAATCAAATCCTTCTACACCTTTAAAAAATCTAGATTTATTTTACAAATACTTAACCGAATATCTACTTATTATCTATTATATTTAAGGCAAATCGACAAAAAAAGTTTAATGATAGAGAAACGACTTCATAAGTCTATGAAAAACAGAGAGTTAATACAATTACATTCTTTAGAAAAATCATTAGTTTACTTTTCAACATCATTAAAGGCTAATGAAATCACTTTAGAAAAAATGCTAAAATTAGAATTAATGCAAAAATATGATGAAGATAAAGACGTTTTAGAGGATGTTATTATAGAAAATAAACAAGCAATAGAAATGACTGAAATTTACAGCAATATTCTTGCCAGCACCATGGATTTTTTTGCTTCGGTTATATCAAATAATTTAAATATAGTTATGAAAATTCTTGCCTCTTTAACTATATTGATGGCAATTCCAACAATAATGAGTGGAATTTTTGGTATGAATGTTCCTCTTCCATTAGAAAATAATCCAAATGCCTTTCTAATTATTATGTTTCTAACCATAGCTATTTGCACATTAGTAGCTTTCATATTATATAAGAAGGATATGTTTAACTAACATATCCCTTTTATACAACTTAATTTTCTATAGAAAATTATACTTCTAAAAAATCTGTAAATAACTTTTGAAAAATAGTCAAAACATATAATCTAAAAATCAGATTTTTAGATAAAAAAAGTCTCAGATAATTCTGAAACTTCTCTATTATTGGAGGCGCCACCCAGATTTGAACTGGGGAATAAAGGTTTTGCAGACCTCTGCCTTACCACTTGGCTATAGCGCCATATATGGTG
>CAZPRO010000027.1:0-22521 GCA_964588775.1 uncultured Clostridium sp. | reverse complement strand
AGCTAATCCTAAAATATGTAAACAGTTTATTGATGATAAGTTAAGTAAAATGTAATATTAAATTAAAAACAAAGGGCTGTCTCACAAAGATTAAGGCATATTACATCTAGTGTTTTTTGATTTTATAATGATGCTAGATATAGTTAGCTGTAATTTTTCATGAGGCAGTTCCCTTTGACTTTAAATTTACAAAATGAATTTATCTATATAAAAATCATTACACTCAAATAATTCTAAAAAACCATCTTCTAATAATATTAGTGGTTTATCTAAGGAATTTATATCAACTTTTACAAGAGTTGCTTCTATTTTATTATTGAGCATAATTCTTTTTCCAGTATAGTAATTCAAAATATGTTCAAGGAAAACATTACAATATCCATAATCTAATTTACCAAAACTTTCACGTTTTATAATTCGTACAGCTTCAAGAGGAGTCTTTCTTTTTCTGTAAATACGATTAGAGTTAATGGCATCAAAAACATCAGCAATTGCAATTATTTTAGCAAACTGACTGATTTTATCTTCTTTTATTCCAAATGGATAACCACTACCATCTAAGCGTTCATGATGCATAAGTATACCTTGAGAAACAGATTTATCAAGGAAATTAATATTTTGTACTATTTTATAGCCTAATAAGCTGTGATTTTTTACTGTAGAAAAATCAGCTTCATCAAAATTTTTCTCTTTGTTTAAAATGTTGTAAGAAATTTTTGTTTTTCCAATATCATGAAGCAATGCTGCATAAGTAAGAAGATCTAGTTTGGTTTTATCCAATCCAAGCCATATGCCTAGCACATGACTAAGCATGGCAACATTAAGACCATGACGGTAAATACAGTCTTCACCGCTTCCATACATGACAATGTCATTTATTATTGTATTGTAATCTGTCATGTGTATCTTTAGCATTTGAGAAATGCTTTGTATATCCTCAATTGTTGAATTTTTTAATCTGCCAAGACGATAAAAAGCACAGGTCAAATCGTTGCAGATATTATCAAAGGTCTTTTCCAAATTATCAATAGAGACCTTTTCTCTATTTTTGTTTTTTATTGTATAACTGCTTTGATTTGTCTCAGCCTTATCTGTTTCAATATTACCCATTAAATCACTCCCAAAATAAAATAAGTAAAAATTACTATAATTATATAATTCAACAAAAAAATAGAAAATCCTTCTAAACGTTTACAAAAAATAAAGCCCCATAATTTAAAGAAATTATGGGGGAAAAATTAATCATCAAAGTTAAAATTAACAATTTTCAAATTGCTGTGTTTATATAAATCAATAAAAGTATTATTAATATTAACAACGGGACAGTCTATATTATTAACATTCATTAACATTATCTGAGCTTTCTCACCATTATTAAGAGTAACATTTTTTCCTATAAAAAAATTCAAAATATTAGTTATAAAAATATTGGTATATTTGTAATCAAGTTTGTTAAAGCTGGCTTCTTTCATTAATTCTAATGTTTCAAAGGGACCATGTTTTTTATGAATTCCTCTATTTGAGTTGTGATTATCAAAGAAATCTGTTATGGATATTATCTTTGAAAAGGTAGTTAATTTTTCATCCATTAAATTAAAGGGATAGCCAGTTCCATCAATGTTTTCATGGTGAAGCAGAACACCCTGTGCCACACTTTTATTTAAAAATGAAATATTTTTTACTATTTCATATCCTAAGACTGGATGTCGGTTTAATATGTTTTCTTCATCAGTAGTAAGGGTTGTTTTTTTATTGATAATTCTATCATCAATTTTTAACTTACCTATATCGTGAAGCAATGCTGAATATGTTAATAAGTTTAATGTATCCTGTTTTAAATTAATCCATTGTCCAAGGAGATTGCTTAAAAGAGCAACATTGATGCTGTGTCTGTAAATTGGACTGTTAGAACTGCCATTTAGGACAAGATTGTGGATTACAGCTCCTTTGTTTTTACTTTGTGCTAATAAGTTATTAGAAAACTCTCGCAATTCATTATTATCTGTGTTTTGGAAAAGCTTAATTTTGTAGAAAATATTGCCTAAAGTTGATAATAGATTATTGTAGGTGTTTTCTAAAGTATTAATATTTTTTAAATAAGAAGCTAATGGGGTGATTTTCTTTTGAGACAGCTCAGTATGTTTTTCTTTTGAATAAGAAATGTTATCATAAACAAATAAATTTTCTGTTATGTTTTCTCTTTTTAAAGTAATGATATCCTTTTCTTTTAAGGGAGAATTTCTGTATACAATTACTTTTCCATCTTTTAAAATAGACTTTGCTAAAATCATTCCTACTGAAACTTCATTTATATTTATTATTTTAATATTTGCTTCCATATAATATCATTCCTAACATATATTCTATATTTAAAGTATATTAATAATTTCGAATAATAATGTTATAACTTAAATTAAAACTTTTTAAATAATCATTTATAATGTCATATTTTAGGTCGCAAAATATAAAAAATATGTTTATAATAAGTTTAAAATAAAAAAATATTATATTTAAGGAATGAAAATGTATAATGAAAATTTGTTTGACATTATGTTTTTATTATGCAAGGAGGTATTTATGAATAGAGATAAGGATGGTAAAATTATTTTAACTGATAAAGAAGCAGAAATTGCTGCTGAAGTTATACTAAATAAGTGGTTAAAGGAAGAAAATCAATCACAAAAAAGTGAAAAGGAATAATGGAATAAATATGTTATGGAATTAGATTACTATGGAGGAAAAAGAATGGAACTAGAAAGATCGTTGGTATTTTCTTATTTGAAGCATATAAAAAAATGTAAAATAATACAAACAAACTGGTTGCCATGTATTAATGGGTGGAATATTCATAGCCGAAAGGGAGATGAACTTATAAGGCTGGCAAAAAACTATTTTAGAAACAAATATAGAATATCAATATTTGAGGAAATTGCAACATTAGATGACATTAATAAAGAGAATGTAGTTGATGCTTTTGGGATTAGCTTTAATGAAGACTATACACAAAAAATGTATGGAGTGTGTTCATGTATTTTTAAGGAAAATACTACATTAAGTAAAAAATATGTATTAGAAAAAATATTTTTAACTGCTATATATTTTATAAGCTGTTTTAATAAAATTGAAGGGAATATTATATTTTTATGTTCATCAGCAGATTTGGAACTGATTAAGAATCTTGCAGCATTATATGAAGATATTAAGGAAGTCTTTTCTCAAGTAAAATGTGAATTTGAACTTAATATATATTTAAATGAGCAGTTTAATGAAGAAGTAATAAAAAAATTAAATGAATTTCCAATAAAGGATATGGAAATTGGAAGTGATGAGGAATATTTGAAATATCATAGATATTTTAATCATTTAAATGAACAAAATAATGGTGAAATTGTAAATAGGGCTTATAAGGAAGAAAATCATAACCACCATAATAAAAAAGAAAATAATCATAATGATGAAGTGTTTAATGAAAAGAAAGAAACAAACAAAATTTATAATAAAACTATTGAAATTGAAGGAATTAAAATACAGGAACATGATGATAGTGATGACAATGTGGAAAATGAAATTGTGCAAGAAAATAATATACAACAGAGTCAGGTGCAGACAGGAAAACTGGATGTTGTTATAGACGAAGATGTAAATGATTTTACATTTAATGAGGAAAATTCAAATGGGGACAATTACAGTAACAATTACAATAATAATACATTAAAGCATACTACATCTTATTATATGAATAAACATAATGTAAAAACTCAATTTTCAGTTGACAGCAATTCTTTTAATAAAATATTGGAAGAGCGTAAAAAGAGAATAGTAAAAGAACTTTTACAAAGTGAAACAAGCCGTAATTTGAATGAAAAATATGCTGATATAAAAATAAGTGAGTTGGTAAAAAATGAGCTTAATCGGTTATTTGAAGAAGAAAAGATTCCTATTGGTGAAATAAGAAAACTTCAGGAACTGGATTATTCAGTAAAAACTTTTGGAATACAATATCCTGTATTACGTGAGGTTAACATAAATAAGCCATTAGAAGAACAAAGACGTGACAATACTGGAACAGCTATATATTATGGATTTATAACAACAATATATAATAGAGATTATTATATATGCTCAGCATGGAGTGAAGAACATAGAATTAAATTTTTAAGGTATTTGAGCTTTTTTAAATAAAAATTGAAATCATTCTTTTTTAGTATAAATATTATTGTTATAATATATGGTGGTATTATAGAAAATGTACATGGAAGTAAATCAATGTACATTATGGAATTAAAAATAAGTCTTTTTATAGTAGGAGAGTATTAAATAATGGATCATTCAATTGGTATTAGAGTAATTGATGGAAAAATAGACTTTAGTAAAGATTTAACCAATGAAAAAATATATATAAAAGCTTGTGAGCATATTAACTTATTTATAAATGATGTGCACTGTAAGAATTATGAAGAATATGAAGTCAGCTGGATTGATGATATTACATATACAATAGATAATCAAGAAGGGAAAAGAACTTTGGAATTATTGGTTACGGATGATAAAATGGAAGCATCATTAAGGGTTAAGTATATTCCAACAGTTGAATATAAATTAAAAGATTTTCTACAATTTACAACAAGATTATCTTTAGAAGCAGAAATAGAAAATAAATTTGAACCAGATTACTATACTGTACTAGAATTGAAGAGTTTTCTTAGTGAAAAAAATATAAAATATGGAATACAAGAGGATATGCTTGAAAAGCTTATATCAGGTGGTGATAATGGTGAAATAATAGTTGCTAAAGGCGAAAAACCTATTAGTGATGTTCCAAGTGAAGTAAAACTGCTGTTTACTCCAACAAGTATGTATTTCCCTCAGGAAGAATCAGATGAAAAAATAGATTATAAAAATTTATTCAGAATATCTAATGTTAAAAAAGGTGACAAAATTGCAGAAATTATTCCAGAGAAAATAGGTAAAGATGGTATTAATATTTATGGACAAGTAGTTAAAAAGCCTTATGTAAGGCTTACGCCTATAGTGGCAAAAGATGGATGTGTAATTGAAGATAATAAAATTATTTCAACCATTGATGGAAAAGCACACATTTCAGGAAGAACTGTTAGTGTTAATCCTGTATTTTGTGTAGAAACAGTAAATATGGAAACATGTAACATTAACTTTTTTGGAGATATAGAAGTTTATGACAGCGTTGATGATAATATGGATGTAAATGCAGGAGGGTCGTTAGATGTAAGTAAAAATGTAAATACTTCTAATGTTATAACAGGTGGAGATATTACCATATTAGGAAATGCCATAAATTCTAAAATATTGTCAGGTCAGATAGATATAAGAAAAAAAGAATATGCAGATATTCTTTCGTCTTATAGAAATATTTTAATGAATATTATTGAAGTTGTAAAAGAAGAAAGTAAGAAAACAAAAAATTTTACAACTAAGGGATTTATTAAGGAATTAACTGATGAAAAATATAAGGATTTTCAAAAAATAGCATTAAGAATAGTATCCTTTAATATAAAAAATGAAATAAGAGGTTCACATTTATCAGAATATTTAAAAGAAAAAGTATTGGGATATAATATTTTAAAAATGCAGTCTTTAAACGATTTAATTATGCTTTCCAATATTTTAGAAAATGAAATAGAATACTATGATAGAAACAGTATAGTACCCCTTGACATAAGATTATCATACTGCCAGGATTGTGAAATAAAGTCTACAGGGAATATTTATATTACAGGGAAAGGTGAATATACATCAGTTTTAACTGCCATGAAGGACATTAATTTTACCAGGTCTGATTCAGTTGCAAGAGGAGGCATAATAACATCAGGAAATAATATAACAGCAGGTATTGTAGGAAGCAGAGCAGAAATTGGAACTGTATTAAAAGTACCTAAAACTGGGCGCATTAGTATAACTCATGCATATCAGAATACTACATTGTTTTTTGATAATTATAAATATACTTTAGATAGAGAATATATAAATATGCAGGCATTTTATAATATGAGTACAAGACTTATTGAAATTAAAGATCAGGCATTCTAGATAAAAATAGCTAAAATAAGATTGTTTTAGAGGTTGTTGCATAAATAAAGATTAAAATAGAATTTAATGCAACAGCCTCTTGATTTATTATTTAACATTTTCATCAGAGGATACAACTCGGTCTAAATAGAAATAAAATTCAACCCCTTCATTAATATTATGAAATTCAAATTCACAATTATGAAGCTCTAGAATATTTTTTACAATGGACAATCCCAGTCCTGTACTGTTTTTTTGAGTCCTTTCTCTTGATTTATCTAATCTGTAAAATTTTCCAAAAAGTTTTGAAATTTCTTCATCTGGAATATGAGTTCCTAAATTTTGAACGCCTATTTTATATTTGTGTTCCTCTTCATTAATATAAATATTAATTATGTTATGGGGAGGAGTATATTTTATAGCATTAGTAATAAGGTTTGTCATAACCTGTTCCATTTTAAAGGGATCTGCATAAACATAGCTGTAAGGATTAGTTGAAGTAAAATTAACGGTAAAGTCATTTTCTTTAAAGTTTAAAGCATGTGTATTTATGACTTTTTTTATGAGACGGTTTATATTAAATGATTCCTTTGTTATTTTTATTGCACCAGATTCAAGTTTTGAAAGTTCCAGCATATTTGATACAAGGATACCCATTTTTTGAGCTTCATCTATTATTGTTTCAAGGTAAAGATTAGCATCTTCACCAGTTACTATACCATCTTTTATTCCTTCAGCATATCCTTCAATTATGCCTATAGGAGTTTTTAATTCATGACTTACATTATCAACAAAGCCTTTACGCATAATTTCTAACTGTCTTTCCTTTTCAATATCTTCTTCTAATTTGGCATTTTTTTGTTTTAAATCCATAAGTGCATTTTGAAGATTTTGGGAAAGGGTATTTAAGGAACATGCAAGACTTCCTATTTCATCTTCCCGTTCAGTAGAGCAGGTTACAGAAAAATCCATATTAGACATTTTGTTTGCAACATGGGTTAAGTTAACTAAGGGTTTTGAAATCAAATTAGAATAAAAGGATGAAAGTATAATGGCAATAGTAATTAACCCAAGAAATAAATAAAATAAAAATTCATTAATTACCTGTGATGCTTCTGTAATATTTTGAATAGAAGATACACAGATAAGAATGCTGTCGTTTTTATAGGATATGGATATTGGAGCAACAATACCAATTTTTTGTAAATCACTGCTTTTATTATAAAAGGTAGTTCCACTTACTTTTGAATTATTGACCACATCATTGATTAAGTTTTTATTAGAAAGAAGTTCACGACAAAAAGAGCTTAATTCATAAATACCTTCTTTATCTTTTGAAACTTTATCAGATAAATATACTTTTGACTGGTCAAGAGAAATTATAAGAACTTTTGCATTATGATCATTTTCAAACTTATTTATTGCAGGACTTAAATCTGTATCAGGAGAACTGTTCATGGAATAAAAATTAGTAAAAAGACTTACTTCTTTTTTTAGAGTTTCAGTTCTTTTGTATGAATAAAATTTTTCAAAGAAAGTTGCTTGAACAAAATAAGTAAGAAAAATAAGCATTAATATTAAAGATAATGTAATTCCAAATAAACGCTTTGCTAAATTATATTTCATTATTATTGTTTACTATCAAACTTATAACCACTGCCCCGAACAGTAATTATGCAGTTTGCCTTGTCTAATAATTTTTCACGAAGTCTTTTTATATTAGTGTCTACAGTACGTATATCTCCGTAATAATCTAATCCCCATACATTATCTAAAATATTATCTCGATTTAATGCAATTCCTTCATTTGTTATAAGGTAAATTAAAAGTTCATATTCTTTTGGTGATAAAAGTACTTCTTCCCCATGAACTTTCACTTCGTGGGACAATTTATTTATTGTAAGTCCGTTATATTCCTGAATACTTGAATCCACATTTGTAATAGTTCTTTTTAATAGGGCTTTTACTTTGGCAATAAGAACCTTTGGGCTAAATGGTTTTGTTACATAATCATCAGCTCCACAGTCATATCCAGTAAGTTTATCTTCTTCTTCACCTTTCGCAGTAAGAAGAATAACTGGAATGGTAGAAACAGCTCTTAATTTTTCTAACATTGTTATACCATCCATAACAGGCATCATAATATCCAAAATAATAAGGTCAATTTTAAATCTGCTTATAGCCATAAGTCCTTCTTCTCCATTAGAAGCTTCTATAACATTATATTTTTCTTTTGTTAAATAATCTCTAAGCAGAAATCTTATACGTAGTTCATCTTCAACTATTAGAATTGTTTCCTTCATATTTTCACTTCCTTTTAATAAAAATCAATAAATCAGATATTATAAATATAATAATAAAAAAATATGTCATTTTCTTTACAATATATTACTAGCTGCTATATGTATTTTATCATTAATTGTGTCTATTAACAAAAAGATTAAAAATATAGTGAATATTATTTCAAATTAAAGTATTATTAATTATGGAATATAAGTTAATAATTAAGGATGATAATTATGGTACAAAAAAATTTTAATATAAAAAGACATAAACTTCTAAATGGATTAGAAGTACTTACTATAAAAAAGGATACTTCAATAGGTGCTATTAATGTGGGAATAAAAATAGGTGCATTGTATGAAACAATGGAACAGAAGGGAATAAGTCATTTTATTGAACATGTTTTATTTAAAGGAACCTATGAAAGAAATGCGGAAAAGTTAAATGATGATTTAGAAGAGCTGGGTGGAGAATATAATGCATATACAGATTATGATGTTACAGTTTATACAATAAGCTGTCTTATAGAAGAAATAGAAAATGCAGTAGAAATAGTCAGTGATATGCTGATAAACTCCAGTTTTGATTCTGAAGAAATTGAAAAGGAAAGAGGAGTTATTTTATCAGAGATAAAAACAGCTAAGGATGATATAGAAGATTTGAGTTTTAAATTGGTAAATGACACTGCATATGAAAAAAGTCCTTTAAAATATGAAGTTACTGGTCTTCAAAGCACAGTAAAAGCTTTTTCAAGAAAGGATTTGTACGACTTTTATAAAGAATATTATACACCTGAAAATGCTGTAATAAGCTTTGTTTCACCATATAATCATAAAGAGGCAGTTGAAATAATAGCAAAGTATTTTAATGGATGGAATGGGAAATCTAATAAAAAAATAAGTACTATCAGTGAACAAAATAAAAATATAAAGAAAATTAATTATAAAAAGGATATTGAGCAAAGTACTATAGTATATTTATTTACTTTTAATGATTTAAAAAAGGAAGATGAACTGCCTCTTAGAATTTTAAATCACAGATTGGGAGAAAGTTCAAACTCCTTATTATTTAGAGAAATACGAGAAAAGCGTGGATTAGCCTATGATATTTATACCCACTTGGAAATAACTAAAAAAATAAAAAATCTATATATTTATACAGCAGTAGGAGAAGAAAATATAGAGGAAGCAGTAAAAGCAATTGATCAAACATTACAGAATATTTTAAGTGGAGATGTAGAGCTTGGTGAAAGGGATCTCAATATAATGAAAAAAGTTCATAAAACAGCAGTTATATCAACTTTAGAAGATAGTGCAGAACTTTGCAATTATATGCTGCATCAGACTTTAGAAAATGAGGATTTATTTGAGTTTGAAAGTGACATGATAAGGTTGGAAAATTTAGATAAATCCAGAATAAAAGAAGTTGCAAAAAAAGTGCTGAAGAATCCTACCATCCATATATTAAAGTCTGCAAATTAGAACATTGAAGAAAAGGTGGTAATTATGCCTAAAATAACAAAAATGGAAATTCAGAAAATCAATAAAGAAAGGGTCAATATATATATTGATGGAGAGTATTCTCTTTCTGTAAATGGAGAACTTGTTTATAAAGAAAATTTGAAAAAGGGTATGGAAATTGATTTGGAAATGCTTCAAAATTTAGCTTCTAAAGAAGAAATTTTAAGATGCAGGGAATCAGCCTTAAGAATAATAGAAAGAAACTATAAAACAGAAAGTGAATTAAGAAATAAACTTAAAGAGAAAAATTACAATAATGAAGCTATTGATTTTAGCATAGAATTTTTAAAGGAATACAATTATGTAAATGATAATGCCTATGCTAAAGCATTTATAAGGGATAAATCTCTATCTAAAGGAAAAGAAAAAATTAGATATGAACTTTTAAAAAAGGGAATATCAAAAGAAATAATAGAAGAAAATATGTTATTGTATATGGATGAAGAAATTGAACATGAAGCAGCATTGAAAATTGGAAAGAAGAAATACAAATTAATTGTAAGAAGTGAAAATGACAGATACAAAATATCAGCAAAACTCTATAGATTTATATTATCAAAAGGGTATAATTATGATATTGTAAAAAGTGTTGTAAAAGAAATTATGGATGAAAATATGTTTACGGAAAATTAATTTGGACATAAAACCCTTATTTGCTATAATTATTTTGCGTAAATATTGGCAGGTGGTTTTATATGAATGTTATCATAAATATTACATGGAGGCTGTAGTTTATGGCACAAAAATATATGAAATTATTATTGAGTGTAATAATAATAATTTTTATTATTATAGGATGCGGCTGTGTATTAATTTTTAATGAAAATGCATGTAATGTGTTTTTGAATACAATATATGATACACAGAATTTTTTTGAAATATATGATTCAGATAAGGAGAAAGTTCAAATAAAATATAATGGAACTACCATAGAAGAAGCTGTAAAAACTGATTATGCTATAGATGAAAAGGCAGAAAGTATTACAGAGAAATGTATTAATGATAGAGAAAAAGCTTATGAAATATATTTATGGATTGGAACCAACATTAAGTATGATCAGGAAAAAGCACAAAAAGTTTTAAAGGAAGATGAAGAAATAAATAATAGTGGGGCAATATATGCATTTAGTGATAGAAAAGGAATATGTTTTGATTATGCAGCCCTTTATGCTGCAATGGCAAAAAAAGCAGATTTAAAAGTAAGACTGATTGTTGGAGAAGCTTATAATGGAACAGATTATACAGGTCATGCATGGAATGAAGTTTATCTACAAGAAGAAGAAAAATGGATAAATGTGGATTCTACTTTTTTTGCAGGAGGAGATTATTTTGACTCAGATAATTTTGATAAATATATAAAAGAAGAAACAGCAGGGGAATGGTAACAAATGACAATGTAAAATTGTCATTTATGTTCATTGTTAATTGTAATCTTAAAGAAATTATGTAAGTTTTGAAATTAGGAGACCTACTGCTTTTTCACATTCTTTATCATTAGGATCTAGAGACCATGCTAAATTAAATAAATATAGAGCTTTGGAGGTTATTTCTTTCATTGCATAACAATAAGCAAGATTAAAAATATATTTGCTTTCTATTTGGAAGGAGATTGCCTTATTGAGGGTTAATATTGCTGAGTCAAAGTCTTTTAATTTAATTAAGCATACTCCTATATTATAATAACAGCATGCCTCATTAAATTTGGAATCAACACATTTTTGATAATATTTTATTGCTTTTTTATAATCCTTTAAATTGTAATACTTGTTTCCTTCATTAAAATTATTCATGGGGAGTCTCCTTAAGTAATAAATAATAATTCTGATTTTAAGATTATGCCCACAAAAAAACAGAATATACAAATTTTTAATATTAAAAGCAGGTGGAAATATATGACAAAATATAAATTAGGAATGGATATTGGATCAACAACAGTAAAAATAGTTATATTAAATGAAAAAAATAATATTGAATATAGCAGATATGAAAGACATTTTTCCAATGTTAAAAACACATTAATAAATCTTATTAATGAATGTTATGGCAAGGTGAAGGATTTGGAGTGTAGTGTATGCGTTACAGGCTCAGGAGGATTATCTGTATCTGAGTGGCTGGGCATTCCTTTTGAACAGGAAGTGGTAGCATGTTCTAAAACTGTTGAAACTTTTATTCCCCAAACAGATGTGGTTATAGAGCTTGGAGGAGAAGATGCTAAAATAACATATTTTAATGGAACAATAGAACAGCGTATGAATGGAACATGTGCAGGAGGAACAGGTGCGTTTATAGACCAAATGGCAGCACTTCTTAATACAGATGTATGTGGTTTAAATAAATATGCAGAAAAATATAGTGTTATTTATCCTATAGCTTCACGATGTGGTGTATTTGCTAAAACAGATATACAACCCTTAATAAATGAAGGGGCAAAAAAGGAGGATATAGCTGCATCTATTTTTCAGGCAGTTGTTAATCAAACCATTTCAGGATTGGCATGTGGTAAGCCTATTAAAGGTCGTGTGGCATTTCTTGGAGGACCTTTGTTCTTTTTGCCACAGCTTAGACGAAGATTTATAGAAACTCTTAAATTGAAAGATGAAGAGATAATACTTCCCCATAATTCACAGCTTTTTGTGGCCATGGGAGCAGCACTTTTATCGGAAGGAAAAAAAGAAACTACATTAAAAGAAATTGTAAATAAGGTAAATAGTATAGGTGAACTTAAAGAGCACAGTATTGAAAGATTAGAATGCTTGTTTTCAAGCAAAGAAGAATATAATGAATTTAAAGAAAGACATGGTAAAGCTGTAAGCAGAAAATGTGAGCTGAGAACCTATTCTGGACAGGCTTATCTTGGGATAGACGCTGGATCTACAACTACAAAAGTAATACTTATTAATGAAGAGAATGAAATATTATATTCTTATTATGGAAGCAATGAAGGAAATCCATTAAAAAAGGTTGTAGAAATCTTAAAAGAGCTGTATAAAATACTTCCCAAAGAAGTAAAGATAGTAAACAGTGCAGTTACAGGTTATGGAGAAGCATTAATTAAAGCAGCACTTCATGTTGATATTGGTGAAATTGAAACAATTGCTCATTATAAGGCAGCGGATTATTTTCTTCCTAATGTTGATTTTATTTTGGACATAGGCGGACAGGATATGAAATGTTTAAAAATAAAAAATGGAGCAATTGATAGCATTATGTTAAATGAAGCATGTTCTTCTGGATGTGGTTCATTCATAGAAAGCTTTGCAAAGTCTCTTAATATGGATATTGAAGATTTTGCAAAGGAAGCATTAACCTCAAAGGCTCCAGTAGATTTAGGTTCAAGATGTACTGTATTTATGAATTCAAAAGTTAAGCAGGCACAAAAAGAAGGGGCTACTATTGGAGATATATCAGCAGGTCTTTCATATTCTGTAATAAAAAATGCTTTATTTAAGGTTATAAAATTAAGAAATGAAGATGAAATAGGAGATAAAGTTATAGTTCAGGGAGGAACTTTTTATAATGAAGCTGTTTTAAGAAGTTTTGAACTTATTTTAGGAAAAAATGTAGTGAGACCAGATATATCAGGACTTATGGGAGCGTTTGGATGCTCAATAATTGCAAAGGAAAGATATAAAAAAGGACATGTTACTACTCTTTTAAATAAGAATAATATAGATAGATTTACCATGACATCAAGTTTTAAAAGGTGCGGCAGGTGTGGAAATAACTGTTTACTAACAATAAATAAATTTTCTACAGATGAAGAATTCATATCTGGAAATAGATGTGAACGAGGCCTTGGAAGTGAAAAGGTTGAAAATAATAAAAATATTAATCTTTATAAATATAAATATGGAAGAACCTTTGGATATAAGCCGCTTAAGGAAGGAAAAAGAGGGACTATAGGAATTCCAAGAGTACTTAATATGTATGAAAATTATCCATTTTGGTTTACATTATTAACCAAACTTGGATTTAGGGTAGTATTATCAGGTGCTTCAAGCAAAAAAATGTTTGAAAAGGGTATAGAAACAATTCCGTCCGAATCAGCATGTTATCCCGCAAAAATTGTTCATGGACATATAAAGGATCTTATTGAAAAAGGCATAACAACAATTTTTTATCCTTGTGTTACATATGAAAAGAAAGAGTATAAAGAAAGCATAGGCCATTATAACTGTCCTATGGTAATTTCTTATGCAGAAGTTATTAAACATAATATGGATGATATAAAAGAAAAAAATATTAAATATATGACACCATTTTTTTCTATTGATAATGAAAAAGCTTTGCCTAGAAGAATAGTTGAGGAATTTAAGGAATTTAATGTTACATTAAGTGAAGCAAAAGGAGCAGTAAAAGCAGCATATAAGGAAAGAGAAAAATATAAAAAGGATATTCAGAGGAAGGGAGAGGAAACTCTTGAATATTTAAGAAAAAATAATAAAAAGGGAATTGTTTTATGTGGAAGACCATATCATATAGATCCTGAAATAAATCATGGAATTCCTGATATAATAAATTTTTATGATATGGCAGTTTTAACAGAAGACAGTATATGTCATTTGAAGCCTCTTAAAGAAAAAATAAGAGTAGCAGACCAATGGACATATCATGCAAGACTGTATAGAGCAGCTGCTTTTATAGGAGAAGAACCATGTCTTGAAATAATACAGCTGAATTCATTCGGATGTGGACTTGATGCAGTAACAACTGATATGATTGAAGATATTATTTCTTCAAAAGGTAAAATATATACTGTTTTAAAAATAGATGAAGGAAATAATTTAGGAGCAGCACGAATAAGAATAAGATCTCTTAAGGCTGCAATGGAAGAAAGAGAAAGAAAAAATTATATTCCTAAAAAAAATAACATAGTTAACAATAATATTCCATTTACAAAAGATATGAGTAAAAAATACACTATTCTTGCACCACAGATGTCACCTGTTCATTTTTCACTTATAGAAAAAGCTGTTCAGTACAGCGGATATAATTTTGAAGTTTTACCTAAGAGTGATAGAAGGGCAGTAGAAGAAGGTCTAAAATATGTTAATAATGATGCATGTTTTCCTTCAATTATAGTTGTAGGACAGATGATTAGTGCCCTGAAGAGTGGAAAATATGATTTAGATAAAGTTGCTCTTATTATGAGTAGTACAGGTGGTGTTTGCAGAGCATCCAATTATTCTGGATTTTTAAGGAATGCTCTTGATCATGCAGGGTTTGGCAAGGTTCCTGTAATATGCTTAAACATATTTAATGGAAAAAGCCAGCCGGGATTTAAAATCTCATTAAGTATGCTAAAGCGAGTACTTATGGCAATATTGTATGGAGATTTATTTATGAATGTTGTTTATAGAACAAGGCCTTATGAAAAAAATAAAGGTGAAGCAGATTCTATTTATAATAGGTGGAATGAAATTGCAAAAGAAAACATAAGAACATTAGATAAAAAACAGTTTAAAGAAAATGTAAAGGCAATAATAGCAGAATTTGATAATATGCCATTACATGATGTTAAAAAGCCTAGAGTTGGTATTGTTGGAGAAATCCTTGTGAAATATCATCCTATGGCTAACAATAATCTGGTAAAAATATTAGAAAATGAAGGCTGTGAAGCAGTTGTTCCTAATATGATGAATTTCTTTCTGTATTGTATTGCAGACAATAAATATAAAGCTGATAATCTTGGAAAAAGTAAGGTTACAGGTGCACTAAGTCAGTGTCTTGTAAAATATATTGAAAATTTTAGAGAAGGAATAAATACTGCTTTAAAAAACAGCAAGAGATTTGAACAGAATATTCATATAAATGATCTTGCAAAAAAGGCATCTACAATGATTTCCCTTGGACATCAAAGTGGTGAAGGCTGGTTTCTTACAGCTGAAATGATGGAACTTATTGAAAATGGTGTAGCTAATATTGCATGTTTACAGCCCTTTGGATGCCTTCCTAATCATGTTACAGGAAAAGGAATGCTGAAGTCTTTAAGAGAAAAATATAGAAATGCAAATATTGTTGCTATTGATTATGATCCAGGTGCATCTGATGTTAATCAGTTAAACAGAATTAAGCTTATGCTTTCAGCTGCATTTAAAAATGTAAAAGAAGAAAATTTGGAAGTTAAAAATATAATTACTGAAGCTGACAATTATGAAAAGGAAAATGAAATAATTTTAAAAGAAAATATAAAATAATATGCATATTATGAGATGGGAGAATATATGAAAAAAAATAGAGGATTTAGTTTTTTGACATGTTTGGTTGGATTATGTTATATAGTTATCTTTCTTTTAATAACCACACCTATTTTATTAATGGCAGGACCTTACAAAAATACACGTAAAGTATTTATATCTACATTGCTTGCAACAAGACATAAATATCTTCTCACAAATTATTTTACTGATACAGAACTCAATAAAATGATGGGAATAAAAGAAGAGCCTGAAAAAGAACAAAATGAAACTGAAATTGTGCAGAAAATCCATGATGTTGATATAAAGTATGCAGATAGTTCTGAAATTGAAAGATATGACATAAATACAGATAGATATAAGGCTTATGTTTTAGAAATAAAAAATCCTTTTAAGATCAAGGTTGCTATGACTAAATATTTAGGAAAAACTGGACAGAAAACAAGTGAAATGGCTAAAGATAAGGGGGCTGTTGCGGCTATTAACGGAGGTGCATTTGTTGATGTTTCAGATAATGGAACATTATATGCAGGAACTGGTGCACAGCCAGGAGGTTTTGTAATAAGTGAAGGACAGCTTATTTATCCCGAAATAATGGAACTTAACAGTGAGGCTGAGCAAAATGTTATTGCTTTCAATGATGAAGGCAGACTTATTGTAGGAAGTCATTCTTACTCAGAATTAATGAATCTAAATGTAAAAGAAGCTATGTGCTTTAGACCACCTAATATAATAATTAACGGAGTAAGGCAGATAAAGGATAAGATGAGTGAAGGCCTTAACCCTAGGACAGCTATAGGACAGAAACAGGATGGAACAGTTATTTTTCTTGTTATTGATGGTAGAAAGCTATCTAATCCTGGTGCAAGCCTTTATGATGTTCAGGAAATTATGGAAAGCCGTGGAGCCATAAATGCAGCAGCTCTTGATGGTGGATATTCATCAACAATGTATTATAATGGTGAAGTGATTAATTCTCCCAATGCATGGGATGGCGAAAGATCAGTGGCAACAGCTTTTTATGTGGAAGAATAATTAAGGAGAGCATATAGAATGAAAATTTTTATTAGAATTATTGTGTGGACATTGATGGCGTTGTCTATTCAGCAGGGAGCCTTTTTGTACATTGAATACTTTTACCTTGGAGGAGATGTAGAAATTACAGCCACAAAAGTTGAAGATAAAAAGAAAGAAGACGAAAAATTTAATCCTAATGAATTTCCTATAAATGGTAAAACTCATAATATTGATGTATCTATGAATGGCAAATATATTTCTTATATGGAAGAGGATTTTCTTAAAGTTTATAATAGTGAAAATGGAGAAAAGCAAACATTTAGGTGTGAAACACAGGGAGAAGTTGTAGCATATAGATGGCTGGATACTGAAGATATAATGCTGGTTATACAGAAGGTAGAAGAAGATGGAGCATATTATTTTGAACCTGTATCTTATGATGTGAGTAAAGATGAAGCAAGAGAACTTGCTGATTTTCACTATAATAAAATGCGTATAGGCATAAATAGTGAAGAAGATAGGATTGAGGATATTGCTTTTTCTACGTCAACTCATAGTCTGTACATAAATATTAAGAAAAGCAATGGCTTATGTGATTTGTATTATTCCAATGTAATGAATATGGTAACTAAAATCAGAAATAATAAGGAAATAGAAAATATTGTGGTTCCAGTAACAAATACAGATGCAGTTATGGAGATGGACGGAAATGTAACAGTTTTAAATAGTCCGGACAATATTATTATTGACGGAGTTGAAAAGCCAGTACTTCTTGGTGGTGATAATGAAGATAACATATATATTGGAAATGAAGTAGGTGGAAAAATTACAGAAGTGTATTTTAAAAACCTTGATGATAAAAAAAGCCAATGGGATGCATATTACCTTGACAATCCTGTGAGCAGGGAAAATATAAGCGTAACATATACAGGAAAAGTATATGTTATAGATTATGTAAATAATTGTATTACAGAATTAAATAGTAATAATATATATGATTATAAAGGGCAGTTTATTAAAGCATATGACGGAGGTTTTATTACTATGTTTAATAATAAAATAGTAAAGAATATTATTTGATTTTAATTCTTGACAGATTTTTTCGATTGATAAAATACATTTTGTATCCAGTGGCAGGAAGAAAATGAAATGAACAAAATGGGAGTGAAACTCATTAAATTTTAAAAGATAGAGATGATGTTTTTAATGTTTTCATTCATGCAGATATGGACAATTGTCCTGAGGGAATAGTGAAAATGTATGGAGAAATAGGTATTGATACATGTGTTGATATTATAGCAGATCTTGTTAATAGGCAGAAATAAGTATTGTAATGTAAAATATGTGATTTATTATAATAGTTCCAAATTTATTAATAACAATAAATTTGGAACTATTATAACATCTTACAATAATTCAGTGTTTTCGTTGACTAAAAATTACAAAAAAATTATACTATAATTAGATATTTTAAATTTTATATTAGTATCAACATAAGACAATTATTTATTATTAAATGGATATTATGAAATGGGGCGAATTTATGGATTACAAAATAGGAAAAAGTGAGAAGAAAGACATAAAATCCGCTGTAGATGAGGCTACATTAGGTTTAATAAAACCCAAATTAATATTGTTCTTTTCTGGAGTGGAATCCTTTGAACAATATAGTTTGATATGATGTTTTTAATGTTTTCATTCATGCAGATATGGACAATTGTCCTGAGGGAATAGTGAAAATGTATGGAGAAATAGGTATTGATACATGTGTTGATATTATAGCAGATCTTGTTAATAGGCAGAAATAAGTATTGTAATGTAAAATATGTGATTTATTATAATAGTTCCAAATTTATTAATAACAATAAATTTGGAACTATTATAACATCTTACAATAATTCAGTGTTTTCGTTGACTAAAAATTACAAAAAAATTATACTATAATTAGATATTTTAAATTTTATATTAGTATCAACATAAGACAATTATTTATTATTAAATGGATATTATGAAATGGGGCGAATTTATGGATTACAAAATAGGAAAAAGTGAGAAGAAAGACATAAAATCCGCTGTAGATGAGGCTACATTAGGTTTAATAAAACCCAAATTAATATTGTTCTTTTCTGGAGTGGAATCCTTTGAACAATATAGTTTGATATTAAAGGAAAAATTTGAGAACAGTATAATAATTGGAGCAACTACTTTTGCAGCATTTTGTAAAGAAGGAGCATTTAAAGAGAGTCTTCTTGTATTTGGAATAAATGAAGGAATTGAGTGTTATGGAGATGTTCTTGAAGAAGCAGATAAATTTCCAATTAAAAGTGTAGAAAAAATTAGTTCATGTGTTACAAAGTTAGGTGAATCTATGGATAATACTGCATGTTTTGAAATCTGTAATGGGTTTATAAGTTGTGAAGAAATTGTATTATCCACATTAAAAGCTGTATTAAGCGAAGTAAATATTCCTGTGTTTGGAGGAACAGCTGGTAATAAGGGCAATGCTGAAAAGACATTGATCTCTTTTAATGGTAAAATATATAAAAATGCATGTGCCTTTGTATTAATTAAGAATTTGGGTGGAAAAATACGATTGTACAAAGAAAACATTTACAAACCTACAGGACAGTATTTTACAGCAACAAAAGTAGACTTAAGGGAGCGTACAGTTTATGAATTTAATGATAAACCTGCAGCAAATGTAGTTGCAGAGGCTATAAATGTTGCAGTAAGTGATTTGCCTAAATATTTAGATAATTATCCTTTAGGAAGAATTATAGGAAAGGATTTATATATAACAGCAAGTAAGGAGATTATATCAGGAAAAGCTATATCCTATTATGCTAGAGTTTATAAAAATTCTCATATGGTCCTCCTTGAACAGGATGATTATAAAGCGATTAATAAAAAAACAATAGAAAAAATCAAGGAAGAAAATAAAAATCCATCATTTTCCATAATGATAAACTGTCTTGCAAGATCTGTATTTTTTGAACAAAATAATTATTTGGATGCATTTTCCAGAAATATGTCTAGTGCATTAGGAGATTATGTTGGATTTTCTGGATATGGGGAACAGTTAGGAGAACAGCATTTTAATCATACTATGGTAGTAGCTGTATTTGAATAATTGAAGGGATGATTATGTTATGAGTTTATTTAATAGAAAAGGACAAAATGAGATAAAAAATAAAGTAGGAATTCCAGTTGAAGAAAACAAAAGTAATAAAAAAGAAGATATTGATAAAATAAAAGAAAATAATAAATATATAAGTTATGGTGTAATGTATATAGAAAAGCAGGTAGAAGATTTTCTTGACGAAGAAGTTGAGGTAAGAAGCTATCTTCAAGATTTAAATGAATCATACTCACAATTCGAAAATATTAATGAAATGATTAAGACATTAAATACCAATTTTAATGATTTTAGCAAAAATGCATTGCAAATTACATCTGTAATGGATAAAGCGGAAAAAACAGTTGGTGATGCAGATGAAAAAATGATGTCATTAGCAGATGGAATAAATAATACTTATATTGGTTTGGATAACATTACTAACAAATTTCATGCTTTAGAAAATGATTTTGGCAATATTCAAGAAATGTCTAACAAAATTGATGATATAGCTAGCAGTACCAGTCTCTTGGCTCTAAATGCATCTATAGAAGCAGCCAGAGCAGGAGAAGCAGGAAAAGGATTTGCTGTTGTGGCAGAGGAAATTAGCAGTCTTTCTTCATCAACAACGGAATTGGTTAAAGGAATAGATGGAAATGTTAAGACATTATATAAAAGTATTGAGGCATTAAAAGAAGAAATTAATAATTCTAAATATGCCATTACCCAAAATTATGAGCAAGTAAAAGATGTAAAAACCAATTATAAAGAAGTTATACAATGTACAAAGGATGTTAAAAAATTTAGTGACAATATAATTACATCAATTAAAGATACTAATTCTGAAATAAGTGGTACAGCAGAAGGTATGAATTTAGTTGGTGAGTTAGTAAAGAACTTTGGTAAAAATTTGGAAACATTAAATATGAAAATGAGTAATAAGTCAGTTATTATTTCAGATATTATTAATTTTTTGCAGCAGCTTGAAAATATACTTGCAGATATTATTAAAGATGAATATTAATATTATTAAAAAAATGCAGAAAAGTTTAAAATTAAATTATAAACATTATTAGAAATAGAGATTAATTATGTTTAAGATATGTGAAAAATAATTTCAAGTCTTAAATAAGAAAGTATATAGTATGAAAACGAGTTACAAAATTCGATTAAAATGTTTACAGTTTCAATTTTAAAAGATATAATAAATTTGTAAAAAGTGATAACAAAAAATCATAATCTCATGAATCCCATTACATTTAGGATATTGCCGCAAATTTAAAATTGTTTTTGATTTTGCGACATTTCCTAAAAGATAATTGTGCTATAAACTATTTAAATATAAGAGATACTAATCTCAAAACCCTTAAACCCTTAAACCCTTAAAAATTGTACATGTGTACAAAAGCTTAAGTACTTAAGAATAGCTTGAGTACTTAAGCTTTTTACATGTATGGGAAAATTTAAATGAAAACAAAATGATGGACAGGCTTTTCTAAATTATGTTAAAATATAAAAGAAGAAGTATACTAATTTTGAAAATATATTATTTTATAGATATATAGCAATATGCTATTTGGAGGATGGTTTTTATGAAGACTAAAAGAATTTTATCATGTATTGTATGTACAATGGTTATGTGTCAAGGAAGTATGGTATTGGCAGCTTCAAAAGATATAACTAAAGAAGATGCAGAAAATTTAACTCCTGATTGGACTACAAGAGCTAAGAATATTAGTGCATACAAAGAAACTAATACAAAGGGACAATTTTCTTTAGGACAAGAAAAAATAGTAGAAGATGATGAGGATGAAGACGAAGATAAGGATAAAAATAAAGAAATTGTTTTTGACCAGATAAAGGAAGAGTCAGTTACAGGCACAATTAAATCTACTTCACCAAGTACTGGCTATGCAAATTCATTTTGGGCAAAAACAGGCGATGATCAGTGGATGCTTATTGAAAACGGAACACCAGCCTTTGGATGGAAAACCTATAAAGGAAACTGGTATTACATGAATCAGCTTGGAATTATGCAGACTGGATGGCTTAATTACAATAATTACTGGTATTATTTATATGAAAATGGTATAATGGCAAGAAATACGTGGGTTGATGGATATTATATAAATGACAATGGAATAGCAAATTGTTAAGAGTAAAGTATTATGGTAAATATTCATATAGTTAAAATAAAATTTTAACTATATGAATATTTTTTATTAAAAATAATTATGAAAAAAATAAATTAAGTTCAATGAAATATTCAGCAATAGCTTGTCTTTATGATATAATTATTATATATGTAAACAGACTTAAAAATAATAATCTAGTAAAGGTAGAT
>CAZPRO010000026.1:0-23557 GCA_964588775.1 uncultured Clostridium sp. | reverse complement strand
TTACTTCCTTTTTAAAATAATCTCCAAAGGAAAAGTTTCCAAGCATTTCAAAAAATGTTCCATGTCTGCTTGTAATACCCACATTTTCAATATCACCAGTTCTAATACATTTCTGACATGTTGTCACCCTTCTTCTTGGCGGTTCTTGAAGTCCTGTAAAATATGGTTTAAGGGGAGCCATTCCTGCGTTTATAAGAAGCAGACTTTTATCGTTTTTGGGTACTAATGAAAAGCTATCCATTTTTAAATGTCCTTTACTTTCAAAGAACTTTAAATATGCTTCTCTAAGGTCATTAGTTTTAGTAATTTTCATAAATCTTCCTCCATATCATATATAATACAATTTTTATTGTTAATCAAACGAACCAAAAAACAGTATAACTAAACAAAACAAAAAAACTTTCCTCCCTTAGTATGAAGGGACGAAAGCTGTTGTTCCGCGGTACCACCCTAATTATGTAATAAATACACCTCTTAGTTTATAATTATATAGCTCGTGAGCAGCTTCAAAGTACGCAATAAGAAGTTTTCACCATACACTTCCTCTCTAAATATGTATAATACTTTTACTAATCTCAGTCATTGCTTAATATTTTATTTTTCCATGAAAATTATATTTCAAATATATAATTATGTCAACTATACTACCAATACATTCTCTTTATTAAAACAAATAATAATTGATATCATTATAAATTACTTTTATTGTTACTGCAATAGGAATTATCATAATCATGCCTAAAAATCCTCCTATATTTTCCCCAACAAGAAGCAGTACTATAATAGCAAAGGGATGCATATCAATGCTTTTTCCTGTAATGGCAGGTGATAGTATGTTGCCTTCTATCTGCTGAAGTAATATTAAACTTAAAGCAACATATATTCCTTTTGATGTAGAATCCATAAATGCAACAGCTATGGCAGGTACTCCTCCCAGTATAGGTCCAAAATATGGAATTATATTAAACACTCCATTTAATATGGATAACCCTATTATAAATTTCACTTTAAATATAAAATATATTAAAAAAGAAAACAAACTTATTATTATGCATAAATAGAACTGACCTGCTATATATCTGCTAAGCACTCTGTCAATATTAGATATTATTTTCTTAACAAATATTCTTTTTTCAGCAGGAATTATTAAAAAAACTCTGTTATAAAGTTTTTCTCCATCACTTAGAAAATAGTAAATTATAATTGGAATAACTGCATAGGATAATAGTTCATTGCTATATTTTATTACAATTTCTAAAGCCTTATCTGATAACTGGACAAATAAGCTGTTTCCCTTTTCAACCAAACTATTATATATATCATCAAATATTGGAATACCACTAAGCTTTAATTTTAAATATAGTTCCTCAGCATATTTTGTAATCTGTTCAACCACATTTCCCATATTAGCAGCTTCATCAAATAGTTTAGGAATCAAATTTATAATTCCAACAACTACAGCAAAAAATATTACTATAACTACTAATAATGATGCTGCCTTTTTATTAATTTTTGCCTTTCTTCTAATATAATCTCTCATAGGAAATAAAATATATGCTAAAATAAAAGATAAAATTATGACTTTTATTATTTTAACAATATTTCTATAATATATTAAACTAAATATTAAACATAAGCTTAATATTATTAATACTATTACGCCTCTTTTATTAACCTTCATAATTTCCTCTCAATCCATGAAGAAAAGTTTTTAGACATATTTTCTCATGCCCCTTATATATTATTACTTTATCTTTATATTCACACTGAGTAGTTAAAAAAATATCTTTTCCTTTTGTTATATTATTAAATATTCCACTACTTACAATAAAGCCTTTTATAACAAAACTATTATCTATAAATATATCCTCAACTACACCTTTTAATCTTCCATTTTCATCTATGAACTCCATGTTCTTTATTTTTTTGAATTCAATTCCCTTATTTTTTTCAAAATCAATTGCTGTTATTTTTTTTTCATCCATTATGATTTTTTTTATGTCAATAAAATTTTTTTTAAAGAACAATTTACTTCTAGCTACTTTTAATCCTAAAACTTCACCATTTCTTAAATCTACATAGATATCTTCTACTATTCCCATTAATTTATTCTTATAATTGTATACTTTTTTTAAATATATGTCTCTAACTCTATACAATAAAATCACATCCTATAAACTTATATCTTTATTCTATATTCCCCATTTTTTTAATAACAATTCTAAAATAGAATACAAAATTACTTTTACAATAAAAGGACATTTAAGAAATCCAAGTTAAGGATTTCTTAAACGTCCTTTATAATACACTTTTATAGTATTCCTTCTATTATTCCTCCGCCAACTACAATGTTTCCATCATAAAATACAACAGACTGACCCTTAGTAATAGCTCTTTGTTTTTCATAAAAAGATACTCTTACTTTATTACCTTCTGGCTTAATAACTGCTTTAGCAGGTTTTGCTGAATATCTTATCTTAGCTGTAACTTCCATTTCTTCATGAAGTTTATCAAATGGAATAAAATTCACATCCCCTGCAATAAGATCTGTCTTAAAAATTTCATCTTCAGACCCTACTACAATTTCATTTGTTCTGGCATTTATATCTGTTACAAAAACCGGTCTTCCCAAAGCTAATCCCAAACCTTTTCTCTGACCAATAGTATAATACACAATTCCTTTGTGTCTTCCCAAAATATTACCATTTTTATCAACAAAATTTCCAGGCTTAACTCTATTAGGCCTTACTTCAGATATATATTTTCCATGGTTATTATCTGGTATAAAACATATTTCTTCACTATCTTTTTTATTATGAACTGTAAGTCCTATTTCTTTAGCAATTTCTCTAATTTTTGTTTTTTCATATTCACCACAAGGCATTAATGTATGTTCCAACCCATACTGAGAAAAATTATATAATGCATAAGTCTGATCTTTACGGTCATCATCTGATTTTAATAAAAGATATCTGCCATTGCGTTTTTCAATTTTTGCATAATGCCCTGTTGCCACATAGTCCGCACCAATACCTCTGGCTTTTCTTAATAATTCATCAAATTTGAGATATTTATTACAGGCTATACATGGATTTGGTGTTTTTCCATCTATATATTCCTGAACAAAATAGTCTATTACATTATTCTTAAACGACTGCCTAAAATTAAGGACATAAAAAGGAATTCCCAGCTTATCTGCTACACGTCTTGCATCTGCTACTGCTGAAAGAGAACAGCATCCCCCTTCTCTTTCTTCAAATTCCTTATCCTCCTGCCATATCTGCATAGTTGCACCAATTACTTCATATCCCTGTTCTTTTAGTAAATAAGCAGCCACAGAACTATCCACTCCGCCGCTCATTCCTACAAGAACTTTCTTCTTAACACCATTCATAATTATTCACCATGAACTATGTCATGTAATTCTTCATGACTATGTTCTTTTACTGGTATAACATCCATACCATTTTTTGCACGATAATCATTTATAGCCTTGTGAATTGCTTCTTCTGCCAAAACTGAACAATGCATTTTTACTGGTGGAAGACCATCTAAAGCTTCTGCAACAGCCTTATTGCTTAATTCCCATGCCTCATCTATGGTTTTTCCTTTTATCATTTCAGTGGCCATAGATGATGAAGCTATAGCTGAACCACAGCCAAAGGTTTTAAATTTAACATCCTTAATTATATTATCTTCTACTTTAAGATATATTTTCATTATATCTCCACATTTTGCATTTCCTACTTCGCCAACTCCGTTAGCATCTTCTATTTCACCAACATTTCTTGGATTCTGGAAATGATCCATTACCTTATCACTATATATCATTTTTATTTTCCCCTTTCTTAATAAAATCTTCCCATAATGGCGACATATCTCTTAATCTTTGAATTATTGGCGGAAGTACCTCTAATACATAATTTACATCTTCCATATTTGATGCATCACCTAATGTTAATCTTAGTGAACCATGTGCTAGTTCATGAGGAACTCCTATTGAAAGAAGCACATGTGATGGATCAAGAGATCCTGAAGTACAGGCACTTCCACTGGATGCACATACCCCTTTAAAATCTAAGGATAATAATATGGATTCACCTTCAATAAATTGAAATCTTACATTAACATTACCTGGAAGTCTTTTATGCCCTATAGGTCCATTTAAAGTTGTATATGGTATTTTTAGCAACCCATCAATTAAGGCATCTCTTAACTTTGTAAGTCTGCCTATATGTTCTTCTAAATTATCAGTTGCCAGTTCCATAGCTTTTCCAAGACCTACTATACCTGCTATATTTTCAGTTCCCGCTCTACGATTTCTTTCCTGAGCTCCACCATGAATAAGGTTATCAATCCTTACTCCCTTTCTTATGTACACTGCACCTACACCTTTAGGTCCATAAATTTTATGTCCAGCCATAGAAAGTATATCTATATTCATATCTTTAACATCTATAGGTACATTTCCTATTGCCTGCACTGCATCTGTATGAAATATGACTTTTCTTTCCCTACAGATTGCTCCTATTTCTTTTATGGGTTGAATTGTTCCTATTTCATTATTTGCAAACATTATTGAAACTAATATTGTTTTATCTGTAATAGCATTTTTTAACTCTTCCAAATTTACAAAGCCATCTTTATCAACATCCAAATAGGTAACATCATAGCCGAATTTTTCCAAAAATTCACAGCTATGTAATACTGCATGATGTTCTATTTTTGTTGTAATTATATGATTCCCTTTATTTCTATAAGCTGTAGCAATACCTTTTATAGCCCAGTTATCACCTTCTGAACCACCTCCTGTAAAATATATTTCATCAGTCAAGGCATTAATTCCTTTAGCTATCTGCTCTCTGGCTTTATCCACTACTTTTTGTGTTTCTCTTGCAAGTTCATAAAAGGATGAAGGATTACCAAATTTTTCAGTAAAATATGGCATCATCTCTTCTAATACTTCTGGCTTAACATAGGTTGTTGCTGAATGATCCATATAAACATTTTTCATATACAAAAGTCACTCCCATCTGCTATGTGTATCTTTTCTCTTTCTATTTTTGCTTTTTTATAATCATCTACTATATCTTGAAGTGTTATTGAATTCAAAACATCATCTATACTTTTTTTAACTTTCTGCCATACTGCTTTAGTTGTACAGTCATGTTCACTGTCACATCCCATTCCATCTATACAATCAGCAACTTCTACAGGTCCCTCTAAAACAGTCATTATATCTCCAACAGTTATATCCCTTGGTGCTTTGCATAATACATAGCCGCCTTGAGCACCTCTAATACTTCGTACTAAATTTGCACGCCTTAAAGGACTAAAAAGCTGCTCTAAATAATATTCTGAAAGTTTTTCATTCTGTGAAATTGTTTTTATAGATACAGGAACTCCATCATAATTTAGAGCTAAAAAAACCATCGCTCTAACACCATATCTTCCTTTTGTGGATAATTTCAAACCTTTTCACTCTCCTCTTATCCAATTTCAAATATATCTTATCAAATTACTCTGAATTTGTCAATCTATAAAAATATATATGTTATTCTAACCTAACTATGTTTTATATTGTTCCAATATTTTTTTATACTATTCTCATATTTATTGTTTTGTTCAATATAATATTTTTTGCCTGACAGTTCCCTAGGCATATATTCCTGATTAACATAATGATTTTTATAGCTGTGAGGATATTTATAGCCTTCAACTCCCAGATTTTCACAACCTTTATAGTGATTATCTTTCAAATGAAGAGGCACATCTCCAAAATTCATTATTTCCAAATCATTTAATGCTGAATCAATAGCATTAATAGCACTATTGGATTTAGGAAGAGTTGCAAGATATATTACCATTTCTGCTAATACTATGCGTGCTTCTGGAAAACCTATTTTTAAACATAATTCAATTCCAGAATTAATTATGCTTAATGCATTAGGAGCAGCCATTCCTATATCCTCAGCTGCTATAACTGCTATTCTTCTTACAATAGCAGTTAAATCTCCAGCTTTTATAAGTCTTGCCAGATAATGAACTGCAGCATCAGCATCACTTCCCCTGATACTTTTATGCAAAGCACTAAGCAGATTATAAAATTCATCTCCAGTATTATCTGCTCTCATATTGGATTGATTTAAACTTTCTATATACTCTGTTGTAATTTCCTTAACTGGATTCAGCTGCGAATTTATTACAAGTTCTAAAATATTATATGATTTTCTGTAATCTCCTTGAGAAATTTCTGCTATATATTCCAAGGATTTTTCATCATAATTTATGTTTATTCCTTCAGCAACAAGCCTTTCCAAGGCTCTTTTTAAACCAATTACTATATCATTGGACTTTAAAGGTTCAAATCTAAAAATATTACATCTGCTTATTATAGCCTTATGAATTACAAAATAAGGATTTTCTGTAGTACTTGCAATAAGGGTTATTCTTCCATCCTCAATAAATTCAAGTAACGCCTGTTGCTGCTTTTTATTAAAATGCTGAATTTCATCTATGTATAAGATTACCCCATTATAATTTAAAAGATTATTCAGATTATTAGTTATATCTTGAATATCCTTTACACTTGCAGTAGTTGCATTTAATTTATAGAATTTCTTATCCATATAATTTGCCATAATATTAGCCAAGGTGGTTTTTCCAATACCTGGTGGTCCATAAAATATACAATTGCAAATATTTTTACTCACTATTAGATTATATAAAGGTTTTCCTTTACTTAAAATATTCTCCTGCCCAACAAAATCTTCTAATTTTTGTGGTCGCATTAAATCTGCTAAGGGTCTCACTTTACAATACTCCTTTTTCTTTTCTGATAATTATAATATCAAATTTATTATATCCATTCAATGTTTTATATTATAAAGTTAAACCTCTACATATTGTTCCAATATGTAGAGGTTTAACTTTATTTATATTTATTTTATCCATAGACTAACTTCCAATGATGTCCTATATACTAAATAAGCTATTGTGATATCATCCTGCTGTTATTCTGGTTATTTTCTTAAATAATAATAAATGCTTGCCTGCATTATACTGTTTCTGTTGAATTACCTAATATTGTTACTGTAACATCTCTTACACCCCAATTATAACATTCCTCAGGGCTTTCAAAATATAAATCTATTTTATTTCCTTTTATGGCAGATCCACTATCGGATGCTACTGCATAACCATATCCTTCAATATACACTGCTGTACCATAAGGAATTATTGTTGGATCTACTGCAATTGTGCTTATTCCACTTTCATTTCTTCTGCATGGTATTCCACTGGCTGTTATGCCTCCCCCAGAATATGCTGCTGCTTTACATTGTATTTTACAATCTTGTTTTTGGCTATTTGAAACTACAATTTCTGTGGCCTTAGCTTTTTTAGTATTTAAATTTGATACTGCTGGCACAATGGCCATCGACATTACTATAAATGATATTATTTTCGTGACATTCTGCTTTATTTTTCTTCTTTTTAACATCAACTCTCCCCTTATATTTAAATTACATTATACATTATATCACAAATACCACTTATACACAAATTCTTTGAATTTTCTTCCATAAAATACTAATTATTCATACTCTAGTCCTCTAGTGAAATACCCTGCAGAAATGGCTGTATTTATCTATTTACAATGATTTTACCTATTGTAAAATATTATTTGTTTCTTTTATCATTCCGTCCAATTTTTCTGCCATGTCCTCAAGCATATCCATTGATTCTTTTATTAAATTTCCTTCCTTTGTCATTCTGTCCACATCATATAATGCATTATCTACATTGTTTAATAATTTTTCATTAGTCTGTAAAGTACTTGCTACAATGCTCTTAATATTATTTATAACAGAATATAATTTTTGTTCACTTTGCTCTGCATTACTTACTGCTGCCTTTGATTTATCAGATAATGTCCTTATGCTTTCAGCTACTACAGAAAATCCCTTTCCAGCTTCTCCTGCCCTTGCTGCTTCTATAGATGCATTTAATGATAAAAGATTTATATTATCTGCAATTGTATGTACATTTCTAGTCATCATCCTGTATTCATCAATTCCTTTGGAAATTTCTACAGTTGACAGTTTAATGTTATCACATAATTTGTGAAGCTCATTCATATATTTTGATACAGTATTCATATCATCTGAGCTTTTTATTCCCAAATTGCTTATCTTATCTGTTCCCAAACTAACCCTATTAACATTATCATTTAAAACCTTCATGACCTGCTCTAAGTCATTAATAAGCAGTGATATTTTTTCATTAGTAGCTTCAATTGCTTTCTTCTCCTCTTTAGATATATATAATACATTCTGATTACAATTTAAAGGCTGATTAACTCCTTTAGCTATTGCAACAGCCATCTCTCTGCATGTTTTATACCCACATGCATGACAGTCAAAAGTTTTCTCTTGCTCTGTCCTCTTATTTAATTTTTCAAAAGCCGCTTCAATTTGCTGTTCACTTGGAGTGTTTATGATTTCTTCATTTGCTACATAAGTTCTTACAAAATCTTCAAATTTCAATTTTTTATCAAAGAACTCAAATTGTTTATCTACTCCTTTTTTAGTAATCTCCTTTTTTCTTTTTTCCCTAGTAAACTGTTCAACATCATGCATAATACTGTTCATTTGGAACAATTGGTAATTCTGTCCTACAGCAGTACCTCCATTACATCCAAATTGACAGTTTAACACATCGAACACTTGAGGTTTAAATTGTTCCTGCTCTTTTTCATATGCATCAAAATCATAATATACTTCAATACCTTCACCATTAATTACACTCAATTGGGGATTATGAATCAGAAGATTATCTTTCAATCCTCCTGGTCTTGAATATATTGATCCTTCCAACCCCTGAGCTTCATCAAATTCAAATTCACTATATATTTTTACTTGAGGAAGACTGATATTTTTTTTATCAAAATACTCCTTTAATTTTTCAAATGTAACATTATAATCCACAAGTCCTGTTTGTAAAAATTCATCCTTTTTAGCTATACAAGGTGATAAGGCTGCAATTTTACCAGTTATTCCTAAATACTTTTTCATATAAATAACAGCACATAACATAGGACTTTGGATTGGTGATAAATTTTTTATTAATCCACGTTTATATCTAAGTATATAATTAACTATAGCTGCACAAGGCTGACTAATAACCCTTTTCTCAGGATTTTTTTCAAAAAGATGTATATGAGCCCAAGTACATATGTCAGCTCCAAAGGAAACATCATAAATTCCATTAACCCCTTTATTTCTAAGCCATTGAAGTGCATGTCTCCAGTTACCATCAAAAGCAATTTTAATGGCTGGAGCTGCTATTATATTTATTTTTTCTCCTCTTTCCAAATCTTCCAGAAACGAATCTGTATCATCTTTAAATGTTCTTGCTTTATGAGCACACGCTGTTATACATGAACCACATTTTATACATTTTTTTTCATCAATTTTAATTGTAAGTTTTCCATTTTTATCATATTCAGCTATATTTGCATCAATAGCAGGACAGGATCTAACACAATTATTGCATCCTACACATTTATTTTTATCCACCATAATAGTACTCATTTATTTTTCCCCCTTAAATATGCCAAAAAGTTATCTTTTTACTATTATTTTATCATATTTGTCATAAGTAAACACTACTCTCATACTATGTTATTATAAATACTATTATTATTTTTAACAAAAATAAAATTCATATAAAAATCACAAAAAGAATTTCTATATGAATTTTATTAAACTAAGCGAATAATGTTCTGTCACTCAAATCATCTGTAACATGAGCTTTATCAAATAAATCCATTAACTTTCCATGATTTAACTTTGCCTTTTCCTCACCTTTAACATCAAAGAGAATATTTCCTCTATGCATCATAAATAGCCTATTACCATTTTCAAGAGCATGTTTCAAATTATGAGTAACCATCATGGTTGTAATTCCACTATCACTTACAATTTTTCTTGTAATTTCCATGATTTTTTCTGATGTTTTAGGATCAAGAGCTGCTGTATGCTCATCCAAAAGCAGCATTTTAGGCTTTGACATAACTGCCATAATTAATGTTAGTGCCTGTCTTTGTCCACCTGATAAAAGCTGAACCTTATTATAAAGCTTATCTTCCAATCCTAAATTTATTTCACTTAACATTTCCCTGTAATAATTTATCTTTTTCTTATTAATGCCAAAACCTAATCCAAATGTTTTATTTTTATTATCTGCAAGAGATAAATTTTCCAATATGGTCATATTAGGTGCAACCCCCATAGATGGGTTTTGAAAAACTCTGCCTATATCCTTGCTTCTAATATATTCTGGTGAATTTATAACTTCTTTACCATCAAGAAGTATGGAACCATAGTCAGCTTCTATAGTTCCTGAAATTATATTAAGAAGAGTAGATTTTCCAGCACCATTAGAACCAATTATACTAATAAAGTCATCTCTTTCCACTTCAACATTAAAATTTTCAAAAACTTTATTTTCATTTATAGTGTTTGGATTAAACACTTTGGATAGTTGCCGTATTTTCAACATCTTCTTTAGCACCACCTTCTACAACTATTTTTTTCTTTATTTTAAAAATCCCATTATTAGAGCATAGTGCAATGACAACAATTACAGCTGTCATAAGCTTTAAATCATTTGCTGTAAGTCCAATAATTCCACCATACTTTAAAACTACAGCAATTGCACATTTATAAATTACAGCTCCAAATATGGATAAGGTAGTAGCCTTGATTATAGTAAATCTTTCAAAAATTGAGCTTCCTATTATAACAGCAGCCAACCCCATAACAACAGTTCCTGTTCCCATTCCAACATCACTAAATCCCTGATATTGAGCTGTAATTGCACCTGCCATAGCTGCTAATGCATTACTAATTGCAAGTCCTAATACTTTTACTGTATTTTTATTTATACCAATTGATGATACTACCTGTTCATTATCACCAACAGCCCTTAATAAAAATCCTGATTTAGTTTTTAAATATAAATCAAGGAATATTTTCACAACCATCAATGTAATTGCTATTATTAATATTTTAGGAACTTGACTGTCAAATATGTTTTTCACATTAAATAGTGGAAGATTTGCTTTTTTCATTATTCTTAAATTCACTGAATAAAGTGCTATCATCATAAGTATTCCAGCCATAAGATTATCTATTTTTAACTTAACATGAAGAAATCCTGTTATTATGCCTGCAATTGCCCCTCCAAAAGCTGCAGCAATTATAGCTGATATAGGATTAGAACCTTTAACAAGGAGAGCTGCACAAATAGCAGCCCCCATAGGAAAGGTTCCATCAACAGACATATCAGGAAAATCCAATATTTTATATGTTATATATACTGCAATGGATACAATTGAAAATAGCAGTCCCTGTTCTAAAACATTTATTAAAACACCCACTATTTAACGCCTCCAGTTACAGTCTTTGCTTCATTTAATATATCTTCAGGAATTGTTACTCCTAATTTCTCAGCTACATCAGTATTAATTGTAAAAGACATTTTGCTTAATGTGGTAATTTCAACCTCTGAAGGATTTTTTCCATCTAAAATTTCTGCTGCCTTATAACCCGCTTCTTTTCCTAAATTATAGTAATCAATACCAATAGTTGCAAGTCCTCCTTTATTTACAACAGCTTCTTCTGCTCCAATAATAGGAACTCCAGCTTCTATACATATATTTCCAACCAAATCATAAGCTGATGCAACAGTATTATCTGTAGGTGTGTATAATACATCCATTTCCTTTACTGCACTATTAAGATTTTGGTTTATTTCATTAACATTTGTAACTCCTACTTCTTTTACAGCAAAACCTTCAGTTTCTGCTGCTTTCTTTAATTCTTCTACTTGTATAATAGAATTTGTTTCTGACGTATTATAAATTACCCCAATTGTTTTTGTTTCTGGAAGTAATTTTTTTAACAATTCAATCTGCTCTTTAACAGGAACTTTGTCAGATGTTCCTGTTACATTAGTACCAGAACTTTTCCAGTCCTTTGCTATTTCTGCTTCTACAGGATCTGTAACAGCTGTAAATACTATTGGAATTTCTTTTGTACTATTGTAAGCTGCCTGTGCTGCTGGTGTTGCAATAGCAAAAATCATGTCTTTCTTCCCATCTACAAACTGACTGCATATTGTCTGTGCATTAGCCTGCTCATTTTGTGCATTCTGCTGATCAAACTCAATGTTCTTGCCTTCTTCATAACCTTTTTCTTTTAATCCATCTACAAAACCTTTGTTTGCAGAATCAAGAGCATCATGTTGTACTAATTGTACAACTCCTATTTTTTTCATTTCTGAAGATGATTGTTCCCCTGTACTCTGCTCACCTGTTGATTGTGCTGTTCCTCCACATCCAAGTAAGCATGTGCCAAGCATTAATGCACATAAAAATGCACTTATTTTACTCTTTTTTAACATAATATAATCCCCCCAAATAATTTTAAAACAAAATTAATTTTAACTATATATTAAAAAAGCATTTGCTTTTATAATATAATGTTATATACCAGCTTATTTTTTTAATAATATCTTAACTCATATTATCATATTTTAATATAAGTGTAAAGGTTCATTATAACAAATAGAACTTACAATCCTTTGAGTCTTTCTTAATCAATACTTTATTTCAAACACAAGAAATTTATTATAATTGTATGAACTGACATATAAAAAGAACCATCATTTTTTATTATGACAGTTCTTTTTAACTCCTTTAATAAAAATTTCCCATTTCTCTAAATTTATAGTAACGCTTTTCTAAAATATTTTCTATAGGCACATTCCTATTTTCTTCAAACCATTTTAGTATTTCACTTTTCACATTTTCAGCTGTTTTTTTAGGATTCTTATGTGCTCCTCCTCGTGGTTCTTCAATGATTCCATCTATTATATTAAATTCCTTTAAATCTGCAGCTGTTATTTTCATAACTTCAGCAGCTTCCTTAATTCTTGATGAATCCTTCCATAAAATCGATGCAAATCCTTCTGGTGAAAGTATGGAATATATGGCATTTTCAAGCATTAAAATTTTATCTGCTACTGCCAATGCTAATGCACCACCACTTCCTCCTTCACCACATAAAATAGAAAGAATAGGGGTTTTCAATTTACTAAGCTGAAAAAGATTCTTTGCTATGGCTTCTCCCTGACCTCTTTCTTCTGCTCCTTTTCCTGGAAAAGCTCCTGGTGTATCTACAAAACATATTACAGGTCTTTTAAATTTTTCTGCCTGTTTCATAAGCCTTAATGCTTTTCTATATCCTTCTGGACTTGGCATACCAAAGTTTCTTTTTATATTTTCACTGGTATTTGCCCCTTTGGTTATTGCAATTACAGTACAATTTATACTATTCAATGAAGCTATTCCACCTATTACTGCAGAATCATCTCCAAAACATCTATCACCATGAAATTCTACAAAATCTTTAAAAATTTCATTTATATAATATGATCCACTAGGCCTTTCTTTGTTTCTTGCTATCTGAACTTTGTCCCATGGAGACAATGCTCCCTTAATAAAATCTTTACCCATTCTTCTTCACCCCGTGTAAGACAAGAATATTATATATTGTAGACCTTAAATTTTTTCTTTCAACAATAGCATCAATAAATCCTTTATCCATTAGAAATTCAGCTCTTTGAAAATCCTTAGGTAAGGTTTCATTAATAGTATTTTCTATTACACGCCTTCCAGCAAATCCAACAAGAGCATTGGGTTCACTTAAAATAATATCACCTTCCATTGCAAAACTTGCAGTAACTCCTCCTGTTGTAGGATCTGTAAGAACAGTAATATATAGCAATCCTGCTTCATCAAACTTTGCAAGAGCTGCACTTATCTTTGCCATCTGCATAAGAGAAAAAATCCCTTCCTGCATTCTTGCTCCACCAGATGTAGTAAAAATAATAAGAGGCAGTTTTTCTTCCATTGCTTTTTCTATAAGCCTTGTTATCTTTTCACCAACTACTGTTCCCATACTTCCCATCATAAAGAAACTATCCATAACAGCTATAGCAGCTTTAACACCTTTAATTTCTCCAATTCCAGTTGTAACTCCTTCGCTGCTTGTAGTTTTCTTTCTGCTGCTTTCTATCTTTTCTTCATATCCTTTGAAATTCAAAGGATTCTTTGTATGCATTTCTTTATATAATTCCACAAAAGTTTCCTTGTCTACAAACATTCGTATTCTTTCTTTAGCTGTAAGTCTAAAATGATGACCACATGATCCACATACAAATTTATTATTTTCTAAATCATCTCTATAAATCATGGTGTTACATTCATCACATTTTACCCACATTCCATTAGGAACATTAGGTTTTTCATCAGTTGCTGCTTTTTTTAAGGCAGCCTGACTTAAAGTTGCATATTGTCGTTTATTAAACAAATCCTTAAGCATTATTCTTCACCATCATTTCACTTAAAAATGTTGTATCATAATCACCTTCCAGAAATGCTCTGGTCTGAAGTATAGATAAATCAAAGTTAATATTGGTTTTAACTCCACCTACTGCAAATTCTGATAATGCTCTGTTCATTTTTACAATTGCTTCTTTTCTATCATTTCCAAATGTAATTACTTTTGCAATCATTGAATCATAACAGTGAGGTATTTTATATCCAGCATATATGGCACTGTCTATTCTTACTCCCATACCACCAGGTACACATAATTCCTCAATCACTCCAGGACATGGTCTGAATTCATGGTCTGGATCTTCTGCATTAACTCTGCATTCAATTGCATGTCCTTTTATCTTTATATCTTCCTGAGTATATCTAAGCTTTTCACCAGATGCTATTCTAAGCTGTTCTTTAACAAGATCTATACCTGTAATCATTTCTGTAATAGGATGTTCTACCTGAATTCTTGTATTCATTTCCATAAAGTAAAAGTTATTATTTTTGTCAAATAAGAATTCAATAGTTCCTGCATTTTTATAATCTACTGCAAGAGCTGCTGTCTTAGCTATTTCTCCCATTTTACTTCGTAATTCATCACTTAAAACATTTGAAGGTGCTTCTTCTAAAACCTTTTGATTTTTTCTCTGCATGGAACATTCTCTTTCATTTAAATGAATAACATTTCCATATTCATCAGCAAGAATTTGAAACTCAATGTGTTTTGGTTTTTCAATAAACTTTTCTATATATAATGTATCATCTCCAAAGCAGGCTTTTGCTTCAGCTTTTGCAGTTTTATATCCCATCAGAAATTCTTCATCATTATAAGCAATTCTTATTCCTTTTCCACCGCCGCCTGCACTTGCTTTTATCATTATAGGATATCCTATTTCTTTTGCTATTTCAAGAGCATGATTTTCATCACGTATTTTTCCCTCATATCCTGGAACAACAGGCACACCGGAAAACTTCATTATTTCTCTTGCTTTTGCTTTATTCCCCATAAATTCAATTGTTTCACAATCAGGTCCAATAAATTTTATATTACATTCACGACACATCTTGGCAAACTTTGGATTTTCAGACAAAAATCCAAAACCAGGATGTATTGCTTCTGCACCAGTAAGTACACATGCACTTAAAATATTAACCATATTTAAATAACTATCTTTTGGCATATCAGGACCTATGCATACTGCTTCATCAGCAAGCTGAGTATGCAGTGCATCCTTATCTATTTCAGAGTATACTGCAACTGTTTGAATACCAAGCTCCCTGCAGGCTCTTATAACTCTTACAGCAATTTCCCCTCTGTTTGCAATAAGTACCTTTTTAAACACAATTTATCACCATCCTATACTATGGCAAATAGAATTTCTGCCTCACATACTATTTTTCCATCAACACTTGCAGTTCCTTTACCTATTCCAAAAGTTCCTCTTAATTTTACTATTTCACAGCATAAATCAAGTCTATCTCCTGGAACAACCTGATCCTTAAATCTTACTTTGTTTGTTCCTGCTAAAATAGGAGTTTTTCCTTTAAATTTTTCCATTGAAAGAATAGCAACAGCTCCAGTCTGTGCCAATGCTTCTATTTGAAGAACTCCAGGCATAATAGGCATTTCTGGATAATGTCCTTGAAAAAATGGTTCATTGGCTGAAAGATTTTTGTAACCTTTAACAAACATTTTTTCTTCTATATCCATTTCTGTTACTCTGTCAATTAATAACATTGGATATCTATGTGGAAGTATTTTTTTTATTTCATTTATGTTCAACATACAAATTTAAGCCTCCTTAATTTTAAATAATGGCTGGCCATATTCTACCATATCCCCGTCTTTAACCATCTGTTCAATTATTGTTCCGTTAAATTCACTTTCAATTTCATTCATCAGCTTCATAGCTTCAATAATACATATTACTTTTCCCTTTGTAATATTATCTCCTACCTTTACAAACTCACTACTTTCAGGAGATGGCTTAGAATAGTATGTTCCAACCATTGGGGAAGTAATCATAATAAAATCATCATTGTTCTCTATTTCTCTGCTTGGTTCTGCTTCTTCCACAAATGTTTTTTCTTTAATATTTTCCTTAAACTTTGGTTCAGCAATGCTTTTTACTTCAGTAAATTCATCAGCCTTTACTGAAGTACTTTCAACATTTCTTTGAATTGATTTATCCATTTTTATGTGTTCACTTTGAGTATTTATTTCAAAAAAAGCTAAATCTGAAGAATCTATCAATTTAATTAATTCTTTAATCTGCTCAAAATTCACTTTTAATACGCCTCCACTCACCAGTTTTTATATATTTTTACTATTGCCATTTTTTAATAAGTAATGTAGCGTTATGTCCACCAAATCCTAAAGAATTTGTTAAAGCATACTGAACTTCTGTACTTCTTCCCTTGTTTGGAACATAGTCTAAATCAAGACCTTCATCAGGTGTTTCATATCCTATTGTTGGAGGAATATAATTATCCTGTACTGCCTTAACACAAAGTATTGTTTCTATTGCACCAGCTGCTCCAAGTAAATGACCAGTCATTGATTTAGTAGATGATACTGGAATTTTTGTATTTTCACCAAATACACTTTTTATTGCAATTGTTTCAAACTTATCATTTAATGTTGTAGATGTTCCATGAGCATTAATATATGAAACTTCTTCCTCTTTAATACCAGCTTCATCTATGGCCATTTTCATAGCTTTAGCTGCTCCGCTTCCATCTGGTGCTGGTGATGTAATATGATATGCATCACAGGTAGATCCATATCCTACAATTTCTGCTAATATTTTAGCACCTCTCTTCTCGGCATGTTCAAGGGATTCTATTACTATTATTCCCGCTCCTTCCCCCATAACAAATCCGCTTCTATTTTTATCGAAAGGTGTTGATGCCTTTTTAGGATCATTATTATTATTTAAAGCTTTCATACCATTAAATCCACCAATACCTATTCTTGTTATTGGTGCTTCTGATCCACCAGCTACCATTACATCAGCATATCCATGTTTAATTAATCTAAAAGCATCTCCTATGCTGTTTGTTCCTGTTGCACATGCAGTTACAACAGATGTACAATGTCCTTTTAATCCATATTTAATAGCTATATTACCTGCTACTAAATTAGTAATTGCCATAGGAACAAAGAAAGGTGAAACTCTTTTTGACGCTCCGGTATAAAGCTTATTACAATCATTTTCTATTGTTCCAAGTCCACCTATACCAGAACCAACAATAACTCCTATTCTATCTAGGTCTTCTTTTTCTAAATCCAAACCTGAATTTTTTATTGCTTCATCAGCAGCATACAATCCAAACTGCTCAAATCTGTCTAATCTTTTAGCTTCTTTTTTACTTATAACTGGTTCTGGATCAAAATCCTTAACCTCTCCAGCTATTTTTACATCTATTAAATCATTATCAACTAATTTTATAAAATCTATACCTAATTTTCCTTCTTTTGCATTGCTCCAAAAATTTTCTACATTATTTCCTATAGGAGTAACAGCTCCCATTCCTGTAATAACAACTCTATTTTCCATACTACTAACTCCTTTACATTAACATTCCGCCATCTACATGAATAACCTGACCTGTAATATAATCAGAAGAACTTCCAGCTAAAAATGCAACAACTTCTGCCACATCTTCTGGTCTGCCAAATTTTTTTAATGGGATATTTTTTTCTGCTTCTGCTTTAACTTTTTCATTTAAAGAACCTGTCATATCAGTTTCTATAAATCCTGGTGCTACAGCATTTACATTTATGCCTCTTGAACCAACTTCTTTAGCTAAAGATTTTGTCATTCCAATTATACCTGCCTTAGATGCAGCATAATTAACCTGCCCTGCATTACCTGCTATTCCAACAACTGATGATATGCTTACTATTTTTCCATGTTTTTGTTTTATCATAACTGGAGTAACTGCTTTCATACAGTTAAAAACACCTTTTAAATTGACATCAATAACACTATCAAAATCTTCTTCCTTCATTCTTAAAATAAGAGTATCTTTTGTAATACCTGCATTATTAACCATAATATCTACAGAGTTAAATTTTTCTTTAGCTTCTGCTATTAAATTTTCTACTTCACTTAATTTTGAAATATCTGCTTTAATAGTTAATACTTCTACTCCAAGTTTTTTTATTTCTTCTGCAGTTTCTTCTGCTTCTTTTGAACTGCTTCTATAATTTAAAACTATATTGGCTCCAAGTGACGCAAGCTTTAATGCTATTGCTTTACCTATACCCTTTGCTCCTCCTGTTACTATTGCACACTTTCCCTTCATAATGACCTCCATAAATTATCTATTTTAATTTTTCTATTGTTTCCTTTAATGATTTTACATCTTCAACATTTAATAGAGTCGTGTTTCTATTTATTTTTCTCACAAATCCTCTTAAAGCTTTACCAGGTCCAACTTCTATAAAAGTATCTATGCCTGAATTTATCATATTATTGATAGTTTTTTCAAAATAAACAGAACTTCTTATATGCCTTTTTAACAATTCTTTAATGTCATCTTCTGCTGTATAAGGCTCTCCCTTTACATTTGAATATACTGTCTTTTTTAATCCATTTATAGTTGCTGTCTTTATTGTATTAAAGAATTCTTCACTTGCAGGCTTCAATAAAGAACTGTGGAAGGGACCACTTACATTTAACTCTATTCCTCTTCCTCCAAGTTCTGCTGCAATTTTGCAGGCTTCTTCAATAGCTCTATTTTCTCCTGAAATTGCCACCTGTCCTGGACAGTTGTAGTTTGCACCTTCAACTATACCAAATGCACCAGCCCTTTGTAGGACTTCTTCAACCTGCTCCTGATTTAATTTTAATATTGCAGCCATTTTTCCAAGTCCCTTAGGAAGTGCATTACCCATTATTCTTCCTCGTTCTTTTACTAGGCGAAGACCATCTTCAAGAGATAATGCACCAGCATAAATAAGAGCTCCATATTCACCCAGACTTAATCCTGCACAACAATCTGCTTCAACACCATTTATTTCCAAAGCTTTTAATGCCATAAGTGATGCTACCAATATTGTAGGCTGAGCATTTTCAGTTGCTGTTAAAACCTCTTCAGGTCCTTCAAACATCATCTTCTTTAACGGCATTTCTAATATTTCTTCACTACGATCTAATATAAATTGACATTCTTCAATATTTTCATAAAGATCCTTTGCCATACCTACAGTTTGAACACCTTGGCCTGGAAAAAGAAAAGCTATATTATTATTCATTATACATTTCCTCCAAAAAGTTTAAATCTTTCTTCTGTTTCTTTAAACATTTCTTCTATTATTTCTTTACATGTCTGTTCTTTATCAATAAGTCCAGCTATTTGTCCAGCCATTAATGAACCATTTTCCATATCACCTTCAACAACAGCTTTAGCCAAACATCCAATTCCTATCTTTTCTATTTCTTCAACACTTGCACCTTCTTTTTCAAGTTTTAAATAGGTTCTTGCAAGTTTGTTTCTTAATACCCTTACAGGATGTCCTGTACTTCTTCCTGTTACTTCAGTATCAATATCTTTAGCATTTAATACTTTTTCTTTATAATTAGGATGAACATTACATTCTTTAGCAACTAAAAATCTTGTTCCTACCTGCACTCCTTCTGCTCCCAGCATAAATGCAGCTGCAACACCTCTTCCATCTCCTATTCCACCAGCTCCTAAAACAGGAATATTTACAGCATCTACTACTTGTGGTACCAAAGCCATTGTTGTAAGCTGCCCTACATGACCACCTGATTCTGTACCTTCTGCCACAAGGGCATCTGCTCCACACTTTTCCATTCTTCTTGCAAGAGCTACAGATGCAACTACTGGAATAACCTTTATGTTATTAGCCTTCCACTTTTCCATGTATTTTCCTGGACTTCCTGCACCAGTTGTAACTACCTTTACACCTTCTTCACATACTAAATCTGCAATTTCATCTACATTTTCCATTTGAAGCATTAAATTAACCGCAAATGGTTTATCTGTAAGTTCTTTTGCTTTTCTGATTTCTCCTCTTACCCATTCAGTTGGAGCTGCTCCTGTAATTATTCCAAGTCCTCCTGCATTACTTACTGCTGCTGCCAAAGATGCATCCGCAATTCTTGCCATAGCTCCCTGAAATATTGGATATTTTATATTTAATAGTTGACATATTCTATTTTCTTTCACTATTATTACCTCCTGAATTCATCCTAATTACTGCTTAAATTATTATGTCTAGATAATACTATTATAACTTATTTTGCTTTTTTGTTAAATTAGTATTCTATTAATGTTGCACCATATGTTAATCCGCCACCAAAAGCTACTAGAATAATTTTATCACCACGTTTTATCAGATTTTTTTCTACAAGTTCACTAAGGGCTATAGGTACAGATGCCGATGAAGTGTTCCCGAATCTTTCTAAATTCAAATAAAATTTCTCTATTGGTATTTTGAGTTTTTTGGCAGCACTGCTTATTATTCTATAATTTGCCTGATGAGGTACTATATATTTAATATCATTTAAAGTTAATCCTGTTCCTTCAAGTATTTTTTCAATGCCATCATAAATGGCATTTGTAGCAAATTTAAATACTTCTCTCCCATTCATATAAATAGTTCTTCGTCTTTCTTTCTTTTCCTTAGAAAATGGCGTATCAAAATCAGCACCTTCTATTGTCAGTGCCTGTCCTTTTGAGCCGTCACTCTTCAAATATGACTTAATAATTCTACTATTATCTGTTGATTCACAAAGAACTGCTGCTGCACTTCCATCACCAAATAAAATACATGTTGTTCTATCTGTCCAGTCTGTAACTTTAGATAAGGTTTCTGCTCCAACTACAAGTGCTTTTTTATAATTCATTGACTGCATCATACTCTTTGCTATTTCAAGACCATATACAAATCCTGAACAGGCAACACTTATGTCAAAACATGCTGCTTTTTCTGCATTTAATTTACTTTGTATAATACATGCTACAGATGGAATAAAATTATCTGGTGAAATAGTTGCTACAATAATAAGATCCAGCTCTTCTGGATTAACTCCAGCATTACTAAGGGCCTTTAATGAAGCTTTTGCTGCTAAATCAGATGTATCTTCCCCTTCTGATATTCTTCTTTCACTAATTCCAGTTCTTTCTCTTATCCATTGATCATTAGTTTCTACATATTCACTCATCTTATGGTTGTTTACTGCTAAAGATGGTACATAAGCACCAACTCCTGCAATCTTTATTGCCTTCATATTGTTCTCCTTTAATTTAATTTATACTTTTCTTTTAGAAATACATTTAATTTATTTAAGGCAGATATTAATATTTGTTCTTCCTTTTCACTTAAATCATCAATTGCTGTATATACCATAGCATAATGAAATTTTTCATGAAGTCTATATGCAAGTTTTCCTTTTTTAGTCAATTTAATAATGACAACTCGTCTATCTTCTTCTATCCTTTTTCTCTCAACATATCCTTTTTTTATTAATTTGTTTATGGCAGTTGTCAAAGTTCCAACTGTAATTTTTAGAATAGTTGCAACTTCTGACATTGTCCTTTCAGTATGCATACCAATTGCCTCTATAGTGTGGACTTCTGTAATGGAAAGATCGGAAATCACTCCATCTTTTAAGCTTTGCTCTTCTATCTGCAAAACATCATTAAATAATTGAACCAGTAATTTGTTAATCTCTACTGTGTCCTTACTCATTTTTTTACCTCCACTAATAATTATAGCACATTATCCTATGTTTATTTCCTTTTTCAAACATTTTGATTATCAAAGTATCCATACTCAAACTATACTATATCCAATATACTATTGTCAATCACTTCCAAATTATAACACATGAATATATTCTTTAATTTAATATATTCATGTGTTATAATTAAAGAAAATTTTATTAACTGACATAAATAACAGGAGGCGATAAGGTATGAAAAAAACATTAATTTTAGCTTTATGTGTTGTTCTTAGTTTTTCCTTAATTTCATGTAAATCTAAAAACAACAATAACAATGATAATAAAAATGTAACTCAAAAGGAAAATAATTTAAATGAAGATAAAAAGGAAGAAGATGAAGACGAGAACAAAAAAGATGAGGATGAAAATACAATAAATTCATCTGATGACACATTATCTTTATATAAAATTGACGAAAATTCTTTAGACCCAAATAAGGATTCTGATTTACAAATCAATTCTTCTGACTCATTAGAAAATAAACTGCAGAACTTAGCTAATGAAGTTTCAAAAGATTATTTTAATGGTCTTCCAATAGAAGTTAAATCCATTGACACCATTGATGGAAAAGAAATAGCAACCATTAACTTAGTTGATGGTCAAGACGGTTCATCTTGGATAGAACATTTTCAGGGATCAACTGGTGGTCAAATAACTACAAATACTTTAATTGAAAATTTTCTTCAGATAGGCTATAAAGGACAATGGATTGATGGTGTAACTTTCCTATATAATGATTCTCCAATTGAATATGATCATGTTTATAAACTTTCACAAACTCAATATAGAAATTAAAAACAACTGGCTATCATATATGATAGTCAGTTGTTTTTAATTTTTTAATCATATCTATATATTCCTGTCTGCTTCGTATTGGATCCAGTTCAGAATCCTTTTCCATGTATTCTAAGAAAAACACATCAGCTTCAATGCTTTTCTTTACATCATCAACAGCTTTATTAAATTGATTAGTATTTACATAAAAGCAGGCACGATTATAATATAAAAATCCTTCATTAGTATTTTTTATTCCTTGTGAAATTATGTCTATGGCTTTATTAAAATCTTTTTCTTCTCTATATATTACACTTAAATTCAAATAACTATAGGGATAATTTTTTTCCTGTTTTATTGATTTTCTATAAAATTCTTTACTTTCTTCTATCAGTCCCAGGTTCTTCAAAATTACACCCTTATTAAAAAGGAGTTTGTAATTATGTTCATCAATTTTTAAAGCTTTATCTATGTATTCATTTGCCTTTAAATTTTGAGACAGTTCTTCATATATAGATGCAATATTAGCATAAGCCCATACAAGATTTTCATTACATTCAATACTTTTTTT
>CAZPRO010000025.1:0-25275 GCA_964588775.1 uncultured Clostridium sp. | reverse complement strand
GCCATAGAAGAAAGTGATGTTATTGTTGGATATGTAAAATATATAGATATGATAAAAGACCTTACTTCTGGAAAGGAAATAATAAGTACTGGAATGATGAAGGAAGAAGAACGATGCAGATGTGCATTGGAAATATCTAAAGAAAAAAATGTAGCAATAATAAGCACTGGAGATTGTGGGATTTATGGGATGGCAGGACTGATTTTAGAAATGAGTTCAAATGAAGACATTGAAATAATTCCAGGAATAACTGCATCAAGTTCAGCAGGATCTGTTCTTGGTGCACCTTTAATGCATGATAACTGTAATATAAGTCTTAGTGATTTAATGACACCTTATGGAGAAATAAAAAAAAGGGTAAGGCTTGCAGCAGAAGGTGATTTTGTAATATCCTTATATAATCCTAAAAGTAAAGGAAGGCCTCATTATTTAAAAGAATGTCTCCAAATAATAAAAGAGTTTAGAAATGAAAATACACCCATAGCAGTTATTAAACATGCCTTAAGACAGGGACAGATGGTAGAATATTTTACCTTTAAAAATTTTAAGGATGAAAATGTGGATATGATGAGTATAGTTATTGTGGGAAATTCAAAAAGCTTTTATAAGAATAATTACTTTATAACACCAAGGGGATATGGAGAAAAGAAGAAGGAGAGATTTTTGTGATTGGGCTCATATTAGGTACATCAGAAGGGCGAAAGATATTAAAACTTATAAATAAATATACAAGTGAAATAGCAGTAACTACAGCTACATCATATGGAGGAAGCCTTTTAAGAAACTTTAAAGTTCAGGTTCTTAACACAAAGCCCCTTGATAAAAAAGAAATGACAGAGTGGATAAGGAAAAATAAAATAAATATTTTAGTAGATGCCTCCCATCCATATGCAGCTGAAGTAACATCTAATGCCATGGATATTACAAAAAAGTTGAATATTCCATATGTAAGATATGAAAGACTGGGTGTTTTGGAATCTTTAACTGGAGATAATATTATAAAGGCTGATGGATATGATGAAGTTATTAATATTATAAAAAATATAAAAGGTAATATAATGAATACTACAGGAGGAAATAATGTTGAAAAATTTATAGATATTAATTTTGATTATAGAATCATTCATAGAATTCTTCCATCAGTTCCAGTATTAGATAAACTTATTAAAAGGGGAGTTTTGGTCAAAGATATATTAGCACTTCAGGGACCGATAAAGTGCCAGCTTGAGTCTGCATTTATAAAGCAGTTTCAAATTAAGGCAATTATTACAAAGGATAGTGGTATAGAAGGAGGAGCTTTGGAAAAATTTAAAGCTGCTAAGGAAAACAACATAAAAATAATAGTAATTAGAAAACCAAAATTTAATTATGATACAGTATTTTATGATGAAGAAAGTATTGCTGAATATGTTAAAACGTATATTTAGAGGTGACATAAATAATTATGAAGGAAATGAGTAGGGAATTAATAAATATTATAAAAGGAATAGAAGAAATTGATTATAAAGTATTAAAAAAAGCTGAAAAAAGAATGGAATCATTGGCCAAACCCTTAAATAGTCTTGGAAAATTGGAAGAAATAGCAATAAAATTATCAGGCATTACAGGAAAGATTAATAATAATTTGCATAAAAGAATTGTAATAATAATGTGCTCAGATAATGGAGTGGTAGAAGAAGGTGTAGCATCATCGCCACAAAGTGTAACCCTTTCACAGTCTGTAAATTTTACTAAAGGATGCACAGGAGTGGCAGTAATTGCAAAAGCTAATCATAGTGATTTAAAGGTTATTGATGTTGGAATAAATAGTGATTTTCAATGTCCTCATATACAAAATAGTAAAATACGGAAAGGTACATATAATATCAATAAAGAACCGGCAATGTCTTATGAAGAAGCAGAGAAAGCAATAATGATAGGTATTAATGCAGTAAAAGAGGTTAAAGATAAGGGATACAGTGTTATTGGTGTTGGCGAAATGGGTGTAGGAAATACAACTACAAGCAGTGCCATGGTTTCAGTTTTGTGTGGTATTAATCCTGAAGCTGTTATTGGAAGAGGAGCTGGATTAACTGATGAAGGGCTTTTAAAGAAAATAAAGGTAGTAAAAAATGCTATAAAAATAAACAAGCCAGACAAAAATGATCCCATAGACGTACTCAGTAAAGTAGGTGGATTTGATATAGGAGCAATGACAGGTGTGTTTTTAGGGGCAGCATACTATAAAATTCCTGTTGTAATAGATGGATTTATTTCAGCAGTTGCAGCTTTAACAGCTTATAGAATTAATAATAAGTCTAGAGATTATATGTTTACATCTCATGCTTCAAAGGAAATAGGATTTGGTACAGCATTAAAGGAAATGAACTTAAGTGCTGTTTTGGATCTTAATATGGGACTTGGTGAAGGAAGCGGGTGTCCTCTGGCATTTAATGTAATGGATACTGCATGCGCAGTTATGAATAACATGGCCACCTTTGAAGAAGCTGAGATTAATGATAGTTATTTAGATGAACTAAGAAAAATTAGTAAGGTATAGTAATAAATAAAAGAAAAATGACAATACTAATAAAAAAATTATAAAATATAAGGAAGTGTTGTATTTGGAACTTGGATTAATTCACTTATATTGTGGAGAAGGAAAGGGAAAGACAACGGCAGCTATGGGGCTGGCTGTTCGTGCAGCAGGAAGAAATAAAAAAGTTCTAATAACTCAGTTTTTAAAAGATAATAGTAGTGGCGAAATTAAAGTTATGGAAAATATACCTTGTATAACCTTTTTTAAGGGTGATCCAGTAACGAAATTTTTTAAATTTATGAGTCCGGAAGAGCAATCTATTACCAAAAAAGAACATACTATACGTTTTAAAAATGTAATTCGTAAAGCTGTATGGGATAATTATGATATTTTAATAATGGATGAAATAATAGCAGCAATTAACCTTAATCTTATTGAACTAAATGAAATTATTGAGTTTTTAAAAAATAAACCCAGAAGTCTTGAAATTGTTATGACAGGCAGAAATCCAAGAGCAGAATTAATAGAAATAAGTGATTATGTATCAGAAATAAAGGCTGTAAAACATCCTTATGAAAAAGGAATAACAAGCAGAATAGGCATAGAAAAATAATTCTTATAAGAATGGATGGTAGCATGAATTATTTGATTATTGGCGGATCAAAAAGTGGAAAATCACAAATAGGAGAGGATTTATCTTTAGCTCTTAATAAAGATAAGGTTTTATATATCGCAACTATGAAACCCTTTGATAAAGAAGATGAACTTCGAATAGAAAATCACATAAGAAGGCGTGAAAATTCAAATTTCATAACTATAGAAAAACATAGAAATCTTTTGGAAATAATTAATGAAATAAAAGAAAATGATACTATCTTATTAGACAGTTTAACATCACTGCTTACCAATGAAATGTTTCAAGGAAACTTAATAAATAAAGAACCTTATGCAAAGATTGTAACAGAATTAGAATTTTTAATGAGGAAAGCAAAAAACACCATTGTTGTGTCAGATTATATTTTTAATGACAGCATAACTTATGATGAAATAACAGAAAATTATAAAAAGCAGCTTTCTCTATTAAATAGACATATGGCAAAAATATGTGATAATGTTATGGAATGTTCTTATGGAAATGTAAAGCTGCATAAAGTTAAATAATGGGAGGAATTATGAAGAACATTATAAAGAGTTTTTTTATGTGTCTTAGTATGTTTACCATATTGCCATGTCCATATATGGAATGGGATGAAAAAAGCAGCAGACATTTAATGAAATTTTATCCTATAATAGGGTTCATTATAGGAGTAATCTGGACTGGACTGTATGGCTTATTATCAATAGTAAAATGTCCCTTACCCTTAAAAAGTGCCCTTATTATAATTTATCCTTTTGTTATAACAGGAATGATTCATCTTGATGGATATTGTGATGTTTGTGATGCACTTTTATCAAGAAGGGATAAAGAAGAAAAACTGCGTATTTTAAAGGATTCAAAAATAGGTGCATTTGCAGTGGGAGCATTATTTATATTATTTTTTTTGGAATTTGGAGCTATGCTTTCATTTTTACAAAATAATTATACAGAATATTTCATTATGAATAGTAAATTAAAATATAATGAGATTTTTAAAATTTTAATACAAAGAAACAGCCTATTATGGGTATTTATAATAATACCAATTTTAAGCAGAAGTCTTGCTGGATACTTTTTATTAAACAAAATTACAATAAAGGAAAGTCACCTTGGAAGTTACTTTAAAAAAGGGACAAATTTCATGGATATATGGATAATGATAATTTCCATATTATTATGTTCATTAATATGTATTAGTGTTTTACCATTTAAATATATTATTTTAGTATTTATCATGATATTTGTATCTAAATTTATGGTAAATAAATGTGTAAAAGAGTTTGGAGGAGTTTCAGGTGATGTTGCAGGATTTGTTCTTGTTATGGCTGAATGCAGTGCCTATTTGGTATTAGCTCTAATTTAAAGGAGAAATATTTTATGATTATATTATTTGGTGGTTCATATAATGGCAAAATTTCCTACTGTATTGAAAAATATAATTTATCTAAAGAAGAGTTTTTCTATTGTACTGACCAAAAGCTTAAGTTTGATAAAAGAGTAATATGTGGACTTCATATCTTTGTGAAAAGATGTATAGAAAAAAATATTAGTCCCTTTGATTATTTAAAAACAAATTTACATAATATGAAAGATAAAATAATAATTAGTGATGAAATTAACAGTGGAATTGTTCCCATAACAAGACAAGAACGAATTTATAGAGAAGAATGTGGAAGGTGTATGCAGTTTTTATGCAGAAATGCAGATGAGGTTTATAGAATTTTTTTTGGGCTAGAAGAAAAATTAAAGTAAAAATGGAGAAAATATATGGTTACAAAGCTACAAATATATCTTGTAAGGCATGGAAAGACATATTGTAATGAAAAGCATTTATATTGTGGAAGAAGTGATATTGATTTAAGTCAGAATGGAAGAAAAGAACTTATTAATAAAAATAAAAAGTATGAAAAGTGTGATTACTATTTTACCAGTGGATTAAAGCGGGCTGATTCGACCATGGAGATAATAACTGAAAAAAGAGAGTTTCATAGAATTAAAGAGTTTCAAGAATATAATTTTGGAGAATTTGAATTGAAATCTTATGATGATATAAAAAGTGATAAAAGATACAGGGAGTGGATAATGGACACAACTTTGAAGGTTAGCTGTCCCAATGGAGAAAGCAGAATGGAGTTTAAAAACAGAATACTAAGCAGTATGAATAAAGTAATTAAGCAGATGATAATAGAAAATAAGAAGACTGCTTTTGGTGTGATACATGGAGGTGCAATTGGAATAATTTTAGAATACATGTATGATAACAGAAAAAAATTCTATGAATGGCAGCCTGATAATGGTGATGGTTATAAACTATTTATAGAAGCAGACAGCACATATAAGTATAAAATAGAAAATATAATAAAAATTTAAAGGGTGGAGAAGAACTTATGACAGCAATTATAATTGGATATGCATTAGATCTTATAATTGGAGATCCACAGAATCCATTGCATCCAGTACGGTTTATAGGGGCGTTTGCAGCAAAATTGGAGAAAATATTAAGAGAAGTCTTTCCTAGTATGTTGAAACTATGTGGGATTATTACAGGAGTCATTACCGTAAGTGTAACTTTTTTTACTGCATATTTTATTACGTTTTATGCTAAGGCATTAAATATATATTTTGGAACTATAGTAGAAGCAGTTATGATTTATTTCTGCATTTCTGGAAAAGGTTTAGTATGTGAAGGAATGAAGGTTTTAAAGTACATTAAAATTCATGATATAGATGGTGCAAGAAAGGCTCTATCATTCATTGTTGGCAGAGATACACAGTCCTTAAGTGAAGAATCCATAATTCGTGCTGTAATTGAAACCATAGCAGAAAATATTTCTGATGGAATCATAGCACCTTTATTTTTTTGTGCCATTTTTGGAGAACCTATGGCAATGGCATATAAAGCAGTAAATACCATGGATTCAATGTTTGGATATAAAAATGATAAATATATGGAATTTGGATTTTTCCCTGCAAAGCTAGATGATGTAGTAAACTATATACCAGCAAGATTGTGTGGAATTATAATTATAATAAGTGCATTTATTTTAAAGTATAATTATAAAAATAGTTACAAAATATATATGAGGGACAGATATAATCATACAAGCCCTAATAGTGCACATCCAGAAGCAGCTATGGCAGGTGCACTGGGTTTAAAACTAGGAGGACCTAATTATTATTTTGGCAGACTGGTTGAAAAACCATATATAGGTGACGGACAAAAAGATGTAAATATTAAAGATGTATACAGGTGTAAAAATATTTTATATGCAAGCTATTTTATAGCAGTTATTATATCAATTATAATAAGGATTAGTATGATTCATATATTTCAAAGATGAAAATATATGAATTTAAAGAAATGGTGTAAAATTTTAATCTCCATTGTCAATTGTACAATGACATTATGAGTTGCAATATATAATGTAAAAGTTGGGAGGAATGTGTGTGGCAGGTTATGGTCATGGTGGTAATGCAAAAGAAATAGCAAGGCAGAGGAATATGAATTATGAAAATATTATTGATTTTTCAGCCAATATAAATCCACTTGGCATATCTAAAAGAGCAAAAAATAGTATCTGTGAAAATCTTCATTTAATAGAAAAGTATCCAGACATTACTTACTATGAATTAAAGAAATCTATAGCTCATTATGAAAATCTTAATTCAGAATACATAGCTTTAGGCAATGGTGCTGCAGAGTTACTTTTTAATATTATAAGAGCTTTAAATCCTAAAAAGACATTATTATTAGCACCAACTTTTTCTGAATATGAAGAGGCAGTAAAAAGTATAAATGGAAAAGTAAAGTATTATTATCTCTATGAAAAAAATTTGTTTAATATTAGAGAAGATTATTTGAGTTATATAAACCAAGATATAGAATTGCTGATAATATGCAATCCCAATAATCCTACTGGAAATATAGTAAGTAGAGAATATATGATAAAAATAATCAAAAAGGCTGAAAAATATAATGTTAAAATTATAATTGATGAATCTTTCATGGATTTCTTAAATAATGAATGTTCTCTAAAAGATTATATACCTCAATATCCTTTTCTTATAATAGTAAAGTCTTTAACAAAATTTTTTGCCATGCCAGGATTAAGGATAGGGTATGCTTTATGTAGTGATAATGAAATAATTAACAGGGTAAATTTAATAACACCTGCATGGAATATTAATATATTAGCAGAAAAAGCAGCTATTAGTGCATTAAAAGACAGGGAATACATAAAAAAAACAAGAAATTTTATAAATAAAGAAAAGCAATATTTATATGAAGAAATGTTAAAGATAAAAGATATAACTGTATTTAAACCCAATGCAAATTATTTATTTTTTAAAATAAATAAAAACCTGGATTTATTTACAAAACTTTTAGAAAAGAATATATTAATTAGAAAATGTGAAAATTATAATGGATTAAATGGGTTGTATTATAGAATAGGTATTAGAGATCATGAGAGCAATATCATATTAATAAACGTATTAAAAAAAATATTAGTATGATATAATATGAACATATATAAAGTTATTTTTTGTATTATAAGAGGTAGGCAAGTGAATAGTAAGAAGAAAAAAGCTGTAGTCTCATTTAGCGGAGGTAAGGATAGTATTCTTTCTTTATATAGAGCTATAAATAATGATTATGATATATGTGGATTATTGGTAACTTTTAATGGAGAAAAGAATTCATGTTTTCATGAAATCCCTTATGATGTATTAAAAAAAATAAGTGATAGTATTAATGTTCCATTAATTGATGTAGATTGTTCCAAATGGGAAATGTATGAAACAGAGTTTGAGAAAGAATTAAGAAAAATTAAGAAAAAAGAAATAGATACATGTATATTTGGGGATATAGATATTAAGAAACATAGATTATGGGGCGAACAAAGATGTATTAATGCAGGACTTCAAAGTTATTTTCCTCTTTGGAATGAAGATAGACAAAAGCTTACAAATGAAGTGATAGAACTGGGATTTGAGGCAATAATAAAAAAAGTAAATCTGCATTGCTTGAGTGAAGATTTTCTAGGCAGAAAATTAGATAAGGCATTAGTTTCACAAATTAAAAAGTGTGGAAGTGATCCATGTGGAGAAAATGGGGAATATCACACTCTTGTAGTCAATGGACCTATTTTTACAAAAAAAATAGAAATAGAAATTCTAGGAAGAAAAATAGACAATAATTCAGCCTATTTGCAGATTATATAAAATTTATATACATATGAAAGGAGTTAGTTATGGATAAAAAAAACATTATGTTTTTAGGAACAGCTTCTGCTGTTGGAAAGAGCACTATAGCAGCGGCATTATGCCGATATTTGGTTAATGAAGGATATAGTGTTGCTCCTTTTAAAGCATTAAATATTTCACTTAATTCCTTTGTTACTAAGAATAATTTGGAAATGGGAAGAGCTCAAGCTGTTCAGGCAGAGGCAAGCAATATAGAGCCAGAAGCCATTATGAATCCCATTTTGCTAAAACCAGGAGGAAGTATAACACAGGTTATAGTTGAAGGAAAGGTTGAAAAGACAATAGAACCATATAAATATAAAGATATAAATGCAGAACTTAGGGCAAAAGCTGTAGAATGTTATAATAAGTTACAAGAAAAATATGACATAATAGTCATGGAAGGCTCTGGAAGCTGTGCTGAAATAAATTTAAGAGATACAGATATAGCTAATATTTTTATGGCTCAGAAATGTTCTGCACCTGTAATATTGGTTGCGGATATAGACAGGGGAGGAGTGTTTGCATCAATAGTAGGAACCTTAAAACTATTAAAGCGTAGTGAAAGAAAATTAATAAAAGGTGTCATTATTAATAAATTTAGAGGAAATAAAGAAAGTTTTAAAGATGCTGTAAAGGAGCTGGAATCAATTATAAAAATTCCTGTTCTTGGGGTAATGCCCTATGAAAAATTTAATCTTGAAGAAGAAGATGGTGTTACCGAAAGTATAAAAGATGAAGAAAAAGAAGGTTTTATTGATATTGCAGTAATTAGGCTTACTCATATGTCTAATTTTACTGATTTTTCTCAGTTTAATAATATAGAAAATTGTAATGTAAGATATGTGGATTCTGCTGAAAGATTGAAAAATCCTGATATTATTATACTTCCTGGAACTAAAAATACCATAGAAGATTTAAAAATATTAAAAGAAAAACATTTATTTCAGAAAATATTAGAAGCAAAGGAAAAGGGAACTCCCATATTTGGCATATGTGGTGGATACCAAATGCTTGGAGAAATAATTTTAGACAAGCTAGGTGTAGAAGGAAAAATATGTGAAGAATCAGGCTTTGGATTTTTAAATATAAAAACTAGATTTAATGAGACGAAAATCACAAAACAGACTAATGCAAAAATATTGTGTGATTTAGATAAAATTAATAATATTAAAGGAATTGAAATTTCAGGATACGAAATACATAATGGTATTAGTAAAGTTGGTAAGGAAACCATTCCATTCATAGAAGATAATGAAGGCAATATTATAGGAGTTTGTGATAAGGAAGGGCAAGTAGCAGGAACATATATACATGGGCTTTTTGATTCACAAGATTTTTTTGAAAGTTTTGTAAGGTCTTTGATTAAGAATGGCAAAATGTGTAATGATTATGTAAAAATAAAAAATAAGCAGATAGATAAGTATGATATGCTGGCAAAATGTTTTGCTGATAATATTAATGTTAATTTATTAAAGAAGATTATGGGAATATAAAGGGAGTGGTATTATGTTAACAGCAACTGAAGAAAAAAATTTATACTATATAGAGAAAAAAGCCAGAAGTATTATAAAAGGAAAAAGGTATTTTACAACAACAGATATTTTGGAAGATGCTTTTTTAATGAGTAAAGATAAGGCTTATGATGTTTTAAAAAATATATTAGGGAGAAAAACTGTAAGAAATACTCCTGAAGCAATAGTATCAGAATATATTGATATGTTGAAAAAAGGATATGGCTCTATACAGGAACAGGTAGATGTTTATGGAGGAGATAAAGTATCTACCATAGAAGCAACAGCTAGAATAAGATTTAAAAATTTTCAAGGAGGATCTTTTATAGATATATTAAGAGAGGTTTATTGTGTAAAGGAAGAAGACTTAATGCCTCTTTTAAAAAGATATTTAAGTACTTTAGATTCGCAGGTTTTTAATTATACAATAGACAGAGCATCATTTCATAATTTTTTGATTTCAGATATAAATGAGTTGGATGCACAATTTGACCGTTTTATGGAAGATGAAGACTAAAGAGTAAGTTAAAGGTGGAACAGCAGCATAAAGATTTAAGGATGATTAAATGAGTTTATGTTTAATGGTTTATAGTTTATGCAGAAGTTTCACCACTTTATAAATACATGATTGTGTAAACGCATACATTTAATTGTAACATAAAAAAAATATAAAAATAAGACTGTATTTTGCATTTTGCAGGTAATATAATAAAAGTAACAAAAGGAAGTTACATTAACAAATGTAAACCTTTAGATAAGGAGGAGAGTCCAATGTATTAGATATTTTTTAAAAGGACAAACTTATATATTAGCTTAGCAGCAGCTAATAAGTTAAGATTTGAATAATGTAATTAACTTTCTCAAAAATGAATCATAATTCAAGTGAATTTCCCAATTTAAAATTCATAATTCAAAATTAAAATTTAATCAAAAGAAAGTTAGGAGTGAGAGAATTAGTATAATTATATTGCAACTAACTAAAAAACAGAAATGATTGAATGCACAATTTAGTAATAATAGAGAGAAAGAATGAGGTGCTTTAAAATCAGTAATATGTTAGAAGATGAGTTATAAACAACCTGTTATGTGAAATTGTCATAGCAGGTTGTTTTTTTATAAAAGTATTAACAGAATAGAAATATTTGGTATATAAATAAAAGATGGTTTTACGTTTTCATTTAATATATAATATAAGTATCATAGTAAAATACTAATAATACAATTGAAAATGAAGTAGTTAACAAAAAAGGGAGTGATATATATGACTACAGTAATTGCTACCAATAAAAGTGAGATTAAAGAAGCTGTGGAAAGAAAAGCAGAACATATCATTTTAAAGGGACCAATAAGTGATAAGTTTATTAAACTTGAGAAATTACAGGAATTATCACAGACACAGCTGGCAACATTAATAGCATTTGCATCAGGAGCAGGTGCAGCTGTTATTGCAGGAATTGCTGCAGCACCTGAAAGTGCTGGAATATCACTTGCTTTTTCTGCTACAGCTGTAACAGTATTTGCAGCAGCAGAGGAAATAAACATATCAACAGTAGCTGAATATCTTGCATTTTGTGCTTTAATTGGTGTTAAGCAGGTAAAGTATCTTATTATGAATTATGATATTGAGTTTAAAAAGGATAAAGAGGGATTAAAACAGTTTATGGAATTCAAAAAAATAAATGATTAAAAATTCAACTTATGTTTCTTATAAAAATGTAATAAATAATGAATTGTAACTGATGGAAAGATTACTAAGTTATGATAATATTTTTTGTCATAACTTAGTAATATAATCTGTATTAAACAAAAATATCCAGAATATCTTTGGTTTAAAGGCTTGTAAATTAGAATATCATATGGCAGTTTATATAGAGAAAGTTTTTTTAAAATTATATAATACGAAGAAAGGCCAAAATAATAAGAAGTATTCCTGAAATCCAGGAAAGTTCAACATGGAATTTATCCACAAATTTTCTGCCTATAAATGAACCAGTATATATTGAAACAAATCCTATTATAATGCAGAATGCAATTACTTGAAAGAAATTAACATTACATAAGCTTGAACTGAATCCTACAGCTATGCTGTCCAAGGATAGAGCAGTTGCAAGATAAAAGGCTTCTTTTGGATTAAGACTTTTAGACTTATCAAAATCTGCAGTAATTTCATTACTGTATACTTTCAAGACAAAATTAAAATCAAAAATTTTGAATTTAAATGGCTCATTTAATAAAAATTTTTTTGATATATATGATTTGAAAAAATATTCAAATAATCTATATATACCTAATAAAATTAATAATGAAAAGCTGAGTGTTTTTGGAATATTATAAGGAAGAATATTTTTAACAATAGAACCTAAACATAGAGAAAAAGCTAAAGTTAAAGTACATACTAAATTTATTATCAGTGCAGAAAGCTTTGAAATATAAATTTTTGAAGCAGCATAGGACATACATGCTACAAAAGAATCCACACATAATGAACATACTAAAATTAAGGATGTAATCATAATGTCTACCTCATACATTTTATGTACTAACATAATATGAGTAATTTTAATGAATAGTTCTATGTTAAGTATAAAATATTCAATAGGCTTAAGAGTTTTATAAAAAGTTGAGGAATAAAAAATAGCATAAGAAAACCTATAGTATAATGAGTTCACAAACAAGTATACTATAGGGTCTTTAAATTTATAATATAACAGTTTTGTTATATTAATACATATAAATGCAATAAGAATTATTTAAAACCTAGTAATCTAGAAAATATTCCAGAAGATTTTCTCATTTCTAAATTCATATCTTGTTCAATAGTATATGCTTTCTGCATAACATTTTCATATGTATTTATTTTAAATATGATAGAATCTGCAAGTTCTTGAGCTTTATTACTAATATTTGATGAAATGTTGTTTAGATGTGTATCTAATAATTCATCTTTGCTGTCAAGTTCTGCTTTAATATCATTAATTGAAGCATCAATGATATTTTTGAAGTCATTTCTAATGCTGGATAATTCTTCATCAATCTTTTTTGATACATCTTCCATAATGCTTTCTTTCATGGAATCAATATAACCTTTTATATCATTTACCATATTACTATATTGAAAATTTTGTTTTTCTATTAGTAAATCTATAAAATCATCAATTGATAAGGTGTCTGTTTTTTTCTTAAAATGTATTTCATCCATATTATCAAAAGTAAGTTCAGTACAGTAAGATTGAATTTCTTTAATAGATAATCCCTTGTCTTTTAGTTTCATTAAAAATTTTAACTTATCAATATCGTTGTTACTGTAAGTAAGCTCTTTGTTTGTAATAGGTATTTTTAATAAATCATCAAAAATGTTTGTGTAGTATAATATGCTGCTTTCAGTTTCACCTAAAAGAGCTGCTACTTGAGTTAAAGAATAACTTAAAATGTCATTTTTTTCATTGTCTTGAATAAGCACCTTGTTATTTTCTGATTTAACAATATATTCATTATTATCATTCATTTTTTGTTTACACCATCCTTGTATAAAATAAGCAATTAAATATTGACGTGGGAGTTTGTGGAATATATTATAGAATTATGATATCATAAATAGTAGAAATATTAAATAAACTAATTAGAAAAATTAAAATATGTGTAAATAATAGAGATATAGTTTGTTTATATATTTATAAATATATAAATTTGTTGACAAAAATATTTAGGGGGAGATTGAATGGATAAGAACAGAATGTTGTTGGTAGGATTAGGCCAAGGTGCTGGTAATATTGTAGATGGCTTGTTAAGTAAAGACAAGGGATATAAGGGATTATTTCTTAACAGCAGTTTATTTGATATAGAACCATTAAAGAATGCTGATATGAATAAAAATGTGTATTTATATCCAGGTATGGATGGTTCAGGACGTGATAGAGAAAAATCAAAAGAAATGATAAAGGAAAATTCTCAGGGAATAATGTCATTATTAAAGAAATATCCACAAACTGATGTTATGGTTGTATTTACCACAATGGGAGGAGGAACTGGATCAGGAGCTATAAAAACATTTATAGAAATATCAAAAGAAGCACTTCCTAATGCCAAGATAAACATTGTTGCAATTCTGCCAAGTCTTCAAGAGGACGAATTAGCATTTAAAAATACATTAGAATGCTGGAATGATATAAACAGTATTATGGATTATATAAATGATATTAAATTTGTAGATAATAATAAAAGAAATACATATAAAGAAATCAATGCTGAATTAATTGAGAGCCTTGATTTAGCTTACAATATAATAGGTGTTCATCCAGATGGAAATATTGATAATAAGGATTCATTTAGGATAAATACAGCAGAAGGTACTGGAATTGTGTTAAAGCTGTATGATGGATTGAAGGATGAAGAAACAGCAATCGATCTTGCTATTAAGAATAGTGTATTTGTTCAGCCTGATATATATGACTGTGATTATCTTGGAATAAATTTAAAGAAGGATGGATATAATCCTAATGAAATTGCTAAATGTTTCGAAGTATACAGAAGTACTTATATAACATATAATGATAATTTTAACACTATAATACTTGGTGGATGTGAAACTCCAGTGGAAGCTATTAAACTTATTAAAATTTCATTAGATGAAAAGAACAAAAGAAAATATCAAAGAAAGAGAAAAAGAAGTGTAATTATTGATTTTGATGAAAATATAGAGTCATAATAAATATAGTGATTTTTGTAAATTAGAATATTACTAAAACAGTCTATGAAGCAGTTCTATTCATAGACTGTTTTATTTTTTAAAACATGGAATAGATATGGGTTGCAGAATATAAGAAAGTGTTGCCCTAATTTAGGGTTAATTATATAATAAGGTTTGAAACAAAATGAATAGAAATGTAAATGTGGATATTAAGGGAGGAATACATATGTACAAAATAATTGCTCTTGATATGGATGGAACACTTCTTACAAGTGATAAAAAAATATCAGAGAAAACTAAAGAAGCATTAAAAAAGGCAGAAGAAAAAGGCATAAAAGTAGTACTTGCATCAGGAAGACCCTTAGAAGGAATTACAAGATACCTTGAAGAGCTGGATTTATTAAAAAATGATGATTATGTTTTAAGTTATAATGGTGGAGTTGTAAGAAACACTAAAACAAAGGAATGTATTTATAAAAGTGTATTAAAGGGCAGTGATTTGAAAGCAATATACAAATTAAGCAGAGAACTTGGAGTAAATATACATGCTTTTTCTGTAAAAGAAGGTTTGATTACACCAAAGATAAGTACATATACTCAATATGAAGCTGAGATAAATAATATACAAATAAATATTAGAGATTTTGAAACTGTAGATGATGATGATGAAATAATAAAAGTTATGATGATTGATGAACCTGAAATTTTAGATCCAGCTATAGGAAGACTGCCTGAAAATTTTTATGAAAAATATAATATTTTTAAAAGTGCTCCATATTTCTTAGAGTTTACTAATAAGCAGGTAGATAAAGGTCTTGGATTAAAACATCTTGGAGAATATTTAAAGGTAAAAAGAGAAGAGATTATAGCATGCGGGGATGCAGGTAATGATGTATCTATGATTAGATATGCAGGTCTTGGAGTTGCCATGGACAATGCAACTGAAGATGTCAAAGAAGTTGCAGATGTTATAACTGGAAGTAATGATAAAGATGGAATAGCAGAAATTGTTGAAAAATATATATTATAATAAAAGCGGGCTGTGGCACAAAATTAAATTATACTATAATATAAACTTTTATTAAAAAAGAAACGATAATATAAATAAGATTTATTTATTGAATTTAAATACAGGAATGTAGCTGTTTATCAAGGAAGATAGGGGGAAAATCCATGAGGCTTGTACCAATTGAAAATGTACATTCAAATACTTTGCTTGGAAAAACTATTTATGATAGTGATGGAAAAGTCCTTTTAAGAACAGGGGTTGTTTTAAGGGATAACACCATAGAAAAAATAAAAGAACTTGGAATACCATCCATATATATTATAGATAAATATAGCAGAGAAGAAATTGATGATGTTATAAGACCAGAAATAAGGCAGAAAACAATCTCTCTTATGAAGGAAGCATTTTCAACAATACAGAGATTAGAGCCTAAAAATAGAATAAAAAATAATGCTAGTGATTATACATGGCAGGAAGAAAGTTATTTTCACAATATAGGAAAAATGGTGGATAGTATAATGGAAGATATTGTGAATAACGATAATATTATTCTTGCTCTTGTAGATATTCGCAGCCAGCATAATTATTTATATGCACATTCAGTAAATGTAGCAGTAATATCATTAATGATAGGAATAGCATGTAAGCTGCCTAAAAAAAGATTAGAAGCTTTGTGTGCCGGAGCACTAATTCATGACATTGGAAAAGCTTGTCTGCCAGCAGAAATCGTTAATAAAGCAGAACCACTAACGGAAGAAGAACAGGAAATAATGAATACACACCCAAGATTGGGATACAAGTATTTATCAAGTACATATAATATAAGTGCTTTAAGTAAAATTATTGTTCTTCAGCATCATGAGAGATACGATGGTAATGGGTTTCCTGATAAATTAAAAAATGATAAGATTATGGATTTAAGTGCAATAGTAAGTATTGCAGATGCATATGATAATCTTTCAACAGATTCACCAAGCAGAAAAGCATTGTTTCCAAGCGATGTACTTGAATATTTAATGTCAAATGCAGGAATAAAATTTGATTATAATCTTGTAAATATTTTTTGCAGAATAGTAATTCCATTTCCAAGAGGAACATTGGTAGAATTAAGTACAGGGGAAATAGCTGTTGTTGAGAAAACTGTCCCTAATTTTCCTCTACGACCTGTAGTAAGAATTATTAAAAGCAGTAATATATCAAAAATAAATGATTTTGTTGATTTAATTAGTGAGCTTTCTATAGTTATAAAAAATATAGTCTATGAATTGGATTAATTCATAGACTATATTTTTTATGTGAATAAAATGCAGCTTGGACATGGCACAGCTGTTGTTTGTATATGAGTAAGTGTGCCATTAAACTCATTAATTGAAAATATTGAAATATTGTTTGATTCAAGATTTGCACAAATTAAAAATTTTCCGTCATTTGAAATAGAAAAATCTCTAGGACAATTACCATGACAGTCAAAACTGTTTGAATAGGATAGTTTACCATCAGAAGAATTAATAGAAAATAAATTTATTGAATTATTTCCTCTGTCAGAAGTAAATAAAAATCTATTATTGGGATGGATTTTAATAGCAGCGCCTAATTTTATGCCTGTATAATTTCTGCTGTTACTATCTATTGTTTGTATATGAGTTAATATTGAATTGCTTTTTTCAATGTATTTATAAACAAATATTTCTGATGATAATTCACTTAATATATAATAAAATGGTTTATAATCTGCATATGTAATATGTCGTGGGCCGCTTCCACCAGGGAAGGTTAAACTTAAGTCCTTTCGCTTTAATAAATCATTTCCATTAAATTCGTATACAATTACTTGATCAATTCCTAAATCAGCTGAAAGAATAAATTTACTATTATGGGTGGTGAGAGAGCAATGGATATGGGGTTCGCTTTGCCTGTCCATATTTATGCCGTGACCATGATGATTTGCTGTTTTGGGATAATTAAGAATAATTCCACTTAAAGTTTTATAAACAATCATTTTGTTTTCATGATAATTTGAAGAAATTAATATGGATTTATTCATATCTATACTTACATGGCAGGGCTGTTCTTTTTCTGATGTATTATAATTAACAAGGTTTAAGAAATCCTGTTCTTTATAATACTTAAAAGATGCAACTCCACAATTATTATCAATTTTACATGATGAATATATAATATGATTATCTTTATCAAAACAAAGATAAGTTGGATTTTCTATTTCATAGGTTAGAAAAAGTCTTTCTATTTTTCCAGTAACAGTATTTAAGTTAAAACGATAAATACCTCTACTATTATTCTTTGTATAAGTACCAATAAATCCTGAAATAATATGCTGTTGTAGTACCATATGATGTATCCCCCTTTTGATTGGTATAAAAAAAGTATAGCATAAAAAATATTTTATGGTATTAAATCATATATAGGATAAAATAATGATGTTAGGAAATTAATTGTGTATTAAAGAAAATAAAAGTAAAATGTTAATATACTAAATAAAATAATATTAAATGGAAAAGAAAAGTGGATAATAATTTCTAAAAAAATAATCCTATTAGTAAATGATTTTGACTATTTAGGTATAAGTTGATAAAACCAAAGCAGTTGTGATAATATTTAAATAATAGTAGAAATAAGCAATAAAAAAGGGGAGAAGCAATATGCCAATTAAAATACCAAGGGAATTGCCAGCATATGATGTTTTATCTAATGAAAATATATTTGTGATGAATGATAAAAGGGCTATGTCACAGGATATAAGACCATTAAAAATAGTAATTTTAAATTTAATGCCAAAGAAAATAGTTACAGAAAACCAGCTTTTAAGATATTTATCCAATTCACCTCTTCAGGTAGAGGTAAAACTTATTCAGACAAAAACCTATACCTGTCATAATACACCAGAAGAGCATTTAAAAAAATTTTATGGATGTTTTGATGATATTAAGGATGAAAAGTTTGATGGACTTATTATTACAGGTGCACCAGTAGAAACTATGAAGTTTGAAGATGTGGATTACTGGAAGGAATTAGAGCAGATAATGGAATGGAGTAAAACCAATGTTTTTTCTACTTTACATATTTGCTGGGCAGCTCAGGCTGGCTTGTACTATCACTTTAAAATACCTAAATATATTTTAAAAGAAAAAATGTTTGGGATTTTTGAACATGATGTTTTAGATGAAAAAGCAGATTTAACAAGAGGACTAAGTGATTTATTTAAAGCACCCCATTCAAGGCATACAGAAGTAAGACGTGAAGATATTGAAAAGTGTCCACAGCTTGAAATACTTGCAGAATCAGATGAGGCAGGAGTATTTATTGTAAGAACAAAAGATGGTCGTAAGGTATTTATTACAGGACATCTTGAATATGATAGAAATACTCTTAAAGATGAGTATGAAAGAGATGTAAATAAGGGCAAAAAAATAGCAGTACCTAAGAATTATTTTGTAAATGATGATCCATCAACAATACCACGTCATACATGGAGAGGAAGTGCAAATATAGTTTTTGGAAATTGGCTTAATTACTGTGTATATCAAAATACACCTTATAATCTTGAAGATCTGCAATAATAGGAATTATCATATAAATTTATTATAAATATTCAAAGAATCAGCTCATGTTAAATCAATGATATAAGCTGATTCTTTAATATATAATGCAGATAATTATAAGTTATAAAGATTTAGATTTGAAAAGATAGAAAGTGATATAACAATTTGAAGAAACAATATTAAAGGTATACCAAATTTGAATTTTATATGTCTTGTTTTATGATGAAATATATACATACCTAAAAGTGCTCCTAAGGAACCTCCAATTAATGATATTGTCATAAGAGTATTTTCTGGAATTCTCCATTTATTATGTATGGCCTTTTGCTTATCAACTAACATTGATAGAAAGCCAGCTATATTTATAATTAATAAATAGTATAATAGTATGTTCATAAAAACCTCCTTATTATTTAATTATAAGAAAGCTTATGAATGGAATCAATATAAGTTTAGCCGCCTAAAGTAACATCTTGATTACTATACCATTTAAGAGCATTATAAAAGTCATCTGGTTTAAAATCAGGCCAGTAATTATCAATAATATAAAAATCTGCATAAACAGACTGTGCAGGAAGAAGTCCGCTTAAACGTCTGCGGCCTCCCCAGCGTATTATAAGATCAATTCTTGAAATATACTGGCTGTTTATACTATTAATAATATCATGTCCTGTATGGTTACAGTTTTTTAATTTATATAAATCCCACTGCCATCCATAGTTTATTAAAAAATTAACTTTAATGCCTCCAGTACCAAATTTCCTACGATTAGTAAAGGGAAGCAGTTCTTTAGGAAAATTTTTTGAGGAGGTATCACCAACAACAAGGATTTCACAATTTTCTTTTGTGAGAAGATTAATTGATTCTATACAGGCCTTAATAAAAGCCTGCTTTTGAATTGATGGTCTTTTGGTATTATCTATTGTAAAACCATAAAAGGTAACTTCTCTTATATTTTCTTTTTCACATAATTTAAAAACTTTAAGGCCGGGAGCTATACCATAGGTATATCCTTTTTCTTTTGAAAGATTTAAAGATTGAGCATATCTTCTGTTTCCATCTGGTATTATAGCTATATGATTTGGTTTGTGCATATTAATTCATCTCCATAATATTTAAGTTAGATTATTATTATGCACAAAATTTAGCAATTTATAATTTAAAATATTTAAAGCTATATAAAAATTAATAATAAGGAAAAATGTTGTATAGTAAAGTGAAACTATAGTAAAATTAGCTTAATGTTAAAGACAGCAGGAGAAAAAATAATAGGGCAAGTACCAAGGAACAAAATAAACTAAAAACTTTGGTTTTTAACTGGAAATGATTATTTAGAGGTAAGATTAATGATATATTTATTGGGTATAAAAAAGAATGTTTCTCTTTCAGTTAGGGAAAGGTTTAATATTAACAATAGAAATAGGGAAATATATTATGAAAAATTGAAAACTATAGTGAAAGAAATAGTAATTTTATCTACATGTAATAGAATAGAAATTTACTTTAATGTTTCACACAAGGAACATGAAAAAAATATTTTAAAAAAGATTTTTAAGATTTTTTTCTGGAATAAAGAACTGACAAAATATATTTTTTTGGCAAAAAATGAGCAGGTATACAGACATATATTGCAGGTATGTTGTGGATTTCATTCAAAAATTACTGGTGAAGACCAGATATTAGGGCAGGTAAAAAATGCTTTAGAGGAAAGCAGGAAAAATAATGCTGTTTCTGTAGAATTAAACAGACTTTTTCAAATGGCAATAACCTGTGGAAAGGATTTTAGAAGTAAGGCAAAACTTTATGAAATTCCTGTATCATCAGTATCAATTGCTGTAAATGATAGTGTTAATAAGAAATTAAAAAAATATATGGTTTTAGGATATGGGAATATGGGTAAACTTTGTGTTTCATATCTTTTGGGCCATAAAATAGAAAAATTGTATATAGTTGTCAGGAATAAGGCTGAGTACAGTGAAATAAATGCTGGACCAATAGAGTTTATTGATTTTGAAGAAAAGAAAAAGGTAATAAATCATGTTCAATGTATAATTGGATGCACCTCTGCTCCTCATACAGTAGTAAAAAGGGATGAAATATTAGAAGATGGACCAAAGATATATATGTACGACTTGGCAGTTCCAAGAGACTTTGATAAGGAAATTATGAATTTAAAGCGTACAGAAATTTATAATATTGATAAAATAAGCACCATTAGTGATAATAATAAGCAGCTTAGAATTGAAAGAATGAATGAAAATAAATATATTTTAGATGAATATTTTAATGAATATGTAAAGTGGCTAAAATTAAGAAATATAGTTAATTATATTAAGGAATTGAAAAGTGTAGGGCAGTCTGTAAGCAGCAAGAGAATAGCAGTATTTAAAAATAAAATTAACACCAAAGACCACGAAAGTATGGCAGAAACTTTAATAAAAAGCACATCAGATTACTATATAAACAATGCAATAGATTTGTTGAAGGAAGAAACTTTAAAAGGACGTGAAAAAGAGTGTCTGGATATAATAAAGAAAATTTTCAAAATGGAATAACAGATTATTCTTATATAGGATTAATGTCTAAAAGAATAAATATTGGTATAATTGGTGGAGGTAGAGCAGCATATATAAAAGCCAGTCATTTTTTAAAGGATAATTGTAAAGTTGAGATTATGTCATTGGAATTTTCAGATGATGTTAAAAATTTAAAAAAGGAATACATATATACCTTGAAACTTATAAAAAAAGAATTTTCTGTTGATTTTTTGAAAAATAAACATATAATTATAGCAGCAGTAAATGATGAGGGTATAATAAAAGAGGTTGAAAGGTTCTGCTGCCAAAATTATAGAATATTTATAAATTGTGTAGATCATCAACAGGGCATGGGGATAATACCGTTTCAGATAAAAGGTGACAATATTATAGCTTGTGTAAATAGTGTATCAGCTAACCCTAAAGGGACTATAATGATTGGCAGAGAAGTGAAAAAAATAGTTAATAAATATGATGATTTTATTGGATTTGCCTCAATTGTACGAAACAGAGCAAAAACTATTTCCAAGTATAAAAAAACAATAATGGATATAATAGGCAGGAAAGAATTTGAAGAATATTATAATAAGGGAATGGCAGAGGAATATTTAAAAAGATATTTAAATGAAGATATGGTTGAATTTCTTATGGATACGCAACAAAATATAAATAGTATGGAGGAAGAATGAATAGACTTATAATTGCAACAAGGAAGAGCAAATTGGCACAAATTCAGACTGATATTGTTATTAAAGCTTTAAAAGAGAAGTGCAGCATTGAAAGTGAAAAAATGCTTATAGTTACTGAAGGTGACAAAAAGCTTAATATGTCTCTTAATAAAATAGGAGGAAAAGGTTTATTTGTAAAGGATATAGAAAATGCACTTTTTCATAATAAGGCTCATGGAGCAGTTCATAGTATGAAAGATGTTCCTCAAGAGCTACCTGAAGGATTGGTTATAGCGGCAGTTACTGAAAGAGAGGATGTGCGTGATACTTTTATTTCAAGGGAAAATATATTATTTATGGAACTGAAGAGTGGGGCTAGAATTGGAACAAGTAGTTTAAGGCGCGGAATGCTTTTAAAAGCAATGAGAAAGGACATTGAAGTTGTTCCAATAAGAGGAAATGTTCAAACAAGGCTTGCAAAAATGAAGGATATGAACCTTGATGGCATAGTTCTTGCAGCAGCAGGATTGAAAAGGCTTAATTATGAAAATCTTATAACAGAATATTTTGATCCGGAAGAGTTTCCACCAGCCGTTGCTCAAGGAGCATTAGGAATTGAATGTTTAGCAAAATGCAGTGAAAGACAATATTTTGAAAAACTTCAACATACAAAAACACGAATGGAAATTGAGGCAGAAAGAAACTTTATGAGGGCATTAAATGGTGACTGCCATAGTGCCATAGGGGTATACACCATAATTAGAAATAGTGATATATACATGAAAGGTGTTTTTGAAATAGATGGAAAGCTTATAGAAAAAGATATCCTTCTAAATAAGGAACAGTACATGGAAGCAGGAAAAAAACTTGCTGAGAAAATATTAAATAGTAAATGACAGGAGTAAGTATCTATGAGTAAAGTATATATAATAGGAACTGGTCCAGGTGATGAAGAATTATTAACAATAAAAGCAGTAAAAATATTAAAAAAATGTACAGCAGTTTTATATGATAGGCTTATTTCAAATAATATTTTAAATTATTTGAATCATCAGTGTAAGATTTATTATTGTGGAAAAGAACCAGGAAGCCATTATAAAACTCAAGAACAAATAAATGAACTCCTTGTAAAACTTGCCAAAGAAGGTCATATAGTAGGAAGGATAAAAGGAGGAGATCCTTATGTTTTTGGCAGGGGTGGTGAAGAAGTTTTAGCCCTAAAAAAAGAAAACATTGAATTTGAAGTTATTCCAGGAGTTACTTCACCTATAGCAGTGCTTAATTATGCAGGAATTCCAATAACACATAGAGGTATTTCTCAAAGTTTCCATATAGTTACAGGAAAAAGTGCAGAATCATTAAATATCAATTTTGAAGCACTGGCAAAAGAAGAAGGGACTATTGTATTTATGATGGGACTAAGCAGTTTGGATTCAATAGTTAAGAACCTTATACATTATGGAAAGGATATTGATACTCCCTGTGCAGTTGTTATGAGAGGAACTTGCAGTAAGCAGAAAAAGGTTATAGGAAGGTTGAAAGATATAAAAGAAAAAGTAGAGGAAGCAGAATTAAAATCACCATGTATAATTGCCATAGGTAATGTTATAAACCTAAATGAAAGCCTTAACTGGTATGAAAATAAACCTTTGTTTGGAAAAAATATAACCGTGTTAAGAACTTTGGAGCAGGGAAGAGGTTTAAAGGAAAAATTAAAGGAGTTAGGTGCGGAAGTTACAAGTATTCCAGCAATAGAAATAAAAAATACATGCAGTAATCTTGATGAATATATTAATAAGCTTTCACAATATGATCATATTGCATTTACATCAGTAAATAGTGTTAATCTATTTTTTGATTATTTAATAGAAAAGGAATATGATATAAGAAATATAAAAGCTGAAATATCATGTATAGGAAAATCAACCAATGAAGCACTAAAAAAAAGAGGAATATTTCCATGTGTTATTGCAGATATATTTAGTGGAAAAGGATTAGGAGAAAAACTAATAGGAATAGTAAAGAAGTATGATAAAGTATTGATTCCATGTTCCTCCTTAAGCAAAGACACATTATTAAATGAACTATTAAAGATAGGTGCAGAAATAGACAGAGTATTTATTTATGATACAGTATGCCCTGCACTTAAAGATATAAAATCCTTTGATGAAACAGATATAGTTTTGTTTACAAGTCCATCAACAGTAAAAAACATTATAAAAATGTGTGGTATTAATAAGGTAAAAGAAAAGGTATGTGTTGCCATTGGAGAAACTACTAACAGATGTCTTAAAGAAAATAATATTGATTCAGTTTTATGCAGCAGACAGAGTGATGAAGGTTTTATAGAAAAGTTAAGCGAAATATACATAAAAAAGTAAATTTTAAAATATATTTGAGCAGACAATAATCGGCAGATATGTGGCTTAGAGTATAGGGTGTTTGTTATTAATTGTCTGTTATTATGAGGTGTGGTTTATATGATAAAAAGAGGAAGAAGACTTAGAGTTAATGAACAGATTCGCAGTCTTGTAAGAGAAACAGTATTAAATTCAAAAGAATTTATTTATCCCATATTTGTAGTAGAAGGAACAAATATAAAAAATGAAATTTCATCAATGCCTGGAAATTATCACTTTTCTATTGACAGATTGCAGGAAATAATAGATGAAGTTGTAAAGGCCCATATTGGTGGAGTACTTCTTTTTGGAATACCAGAACATAAAGATGCCTGTGGAAGTGAAAGTTTTGCATCTGATGGAATAGTTCAGCAGGCTGTAAGAAAGATAAAGGAAATTAATGAAGAATTACTTGTAATTACGGATGTATGTATGTGCGAATATACTTCACATGGACATTGTGGAATACTTCATGGAGATTATGTTGATAATGATGAAACAT
>CAZPRO010000024.1:0-25379 GCA_964588775.1 uncultured Clostridium sp. | reverse complement strand
ACATAATATATTTATTGACAAAGCTGTATATAAATATACTAACATGTTAATAATTTATGTGTATAAATTAAGTTACAGTAATTATTATTAACAGATACAAAAAATACTTATAAACACAATAAAATGGCTAAATATTAAACATTTTATTTAGAAATAAGTAAAAAATAAACAAGTTATTCACAATATTATCCACAGCTGTGGATAAAGTTAATGGTTTAAAAAGTTATTCACATATGGCATATTTATAATAACACAAATAAAACCTTAGATTCAATAAGTTATCCACAAAAAAACCTCTGTGTATAAAAAATATCAACAATACAATGTTTTCTTGACAGGAATTTAGTAAGTATATATAATAGAAAAGTAAAATTTAAAATTAAGAAGTATTATAGTTTTACTATAAAAAAATAATTGTTAAGGGGGTGCATGTATAAATGTTCATGACATATCAACCTAAAAAGAGACAAAGAAAAAAAGAACATGGTTTTAGAAAAAGAATGAGCACTAAATCAGGTAGAAACATTCTTAAAAACAGAAGAAGAAAAGGTAGAAAAAAATTAACAGCTTAAGGGCCGCAGATAAGTGGCCTTTTTCTGCAAATGCAGAAAAAAGGAGTTTGTGAATATCTATGATTTATAGATTAAAAAAAAATTTTGAATTTTTAAAAGTTTATAAAAGAGGTAAATCTTTTGCTAATGATATATTAGTTTTATATATATTAAAGAATAAAAAAAATAGGAACTTTGAAAATGAGCAGTATAATAAGCTTGGTGTTTCTATAAGTAAAAAGGTAGGAAACAGTGTTGTAAGAAGTAGATGTAAAAGGCTCATAAGTGAAAGTTTTAGATTAAATTATGATTCCATTACTAAAGGATACGATTGTATTTTTGTTGCTAGAAAACCTTTAAAAGATAAAAAATATTTTGAAGTGGAAAAAGCAATGATAAATTTATTTAAGAAAGCTGGCTTATATAGCAATGAAGAAAATATTAATAAATCTAATAAAATTTTATAGGAAATTTATTTCACCTATGAAATCTTCATGTTGCAGATTTACACCAACATGTTCACAGTATGCATTAGATGCATTAGATAAATATGGTGCATTTAAAGGTGGATGTATGGCAGCTTGGCGCATTTTAAGATGCAATCCTTTTTGTAAAGGAGGATATGATCCTGTTAAATAAAAGGAGGTAATGTTTATTAATGTTTCAAAAAATAGTTGATGCTTTAGCTTACGTATTTAATCATCTTTATGAAATCGTTCATACTCAAATGGGTATCACAGATAAGGGTGTAGCATATGTTTTAGCTATATTTATTTTTACATTAATAGTAAGACTTTTAATATTACCATTAAATATTAAGTCTGCAAAGTCAACTCAAGGAATGCAAAAAATACAACCAGAAATTAAAAAACTACAAGATAAATATAAAAATGATCCTCAAAAAATGAATGAGGAAGTAATGAAGCTTTATAAAGAAAATAATGTTAGTTTGGCCGGTGGATGTTTGCCAGCATTATTACCGTTACCAATATTAATGGCTTTATATTGGGTATTCATGGGCATTACTGGTATTGATAATGTTCCTTTTTTATGGCTTAAAAACTTAGGGGGGCCGGATCAATACTACATATTACCTGTACTTGCTGCCGCATCTACATATCTACCATCATATTTGATGTCTAAAGCAACTCCTTCCCAAGCAGAAGGCGGAATGAACATGGGTTCTATGAATATAATGATGGCTCTTATGATGGGATTTATGTCAATAAAGTTTAAATCTATATTAGTTTTATATTGGATTATGGGAAACTGCATTCAAACAATACAAACTTATTTCTTAAATTATAGACCGGCTATGAAACAGAAAGAACAAAGCTTACAAGCAGAAGCTAGTAAAAAAAATAATTCTTTTTCAATGAATGTGGAAGGACCTAAAAATTTAGCTAGTACTAAAAAGAAAAAGAAAAGATAATTATTTGCTATTAGTATTAGGGTGGTGAATTTAAATGAATTTAATTGAGATGGAAGGAAAAAATGTTGAAGAAGCATTAAAAAAGGCTTTAGAACAATTAAATACTGATATAGATCATGTTAAGTATGAAATTTTGGATAATGGTTCAAAAGGATTGTTTAATGTTATTGGTGTAAAGCCAGCAAAGGTAAAAGTTACAAAGGTCAATAATAGTTGTGATGATGCAAAAAATTTCTTAACAGAGTTATTAAAGAATATGCAGATTGATGCTGACATTAATGTTGAAGAAGATGATGATACATTAAAAATCAATTTATCAGGCAAAAAAATGGGGCTTCTTATAGGATATAGAGGAGAAACTTTAGATTCAATTCAATATCTAACTTCACTAATTGTTAATAAAAATCATGAAAATCCACATAAAAAAGTAATATTAGATACTGAAAATTATAGGAGCAAAAGGGAAGAAACTTTAAAAGCAGTTGCTTTAAAGTTTGCAAACAAGGTAAAGAAGACGAAGAAAACATTGAAGTTAGAGCCTATGAATCCATATGAAAGAAGGATTATTCATTCAGCATTACAAAATGATAAGTATGTAACTACCCATAGTGAAGGCGAAGAGCCATTTAGAAAAATTGTTATAAGTTTAAAATAAAAAAATTAATATCTAAAAAAGAAAGCCTATTTTGGCTTTCTTTTTTAGATATTAACTATTTTTGACTAAATAAAAATAGTTATGTAAAATTTATATTAGTTTAAATAGGTGGATATTATATAAATATAATCTTCATAAGGAGGACAACAGATGAAAGAATTTGATACAATCTGTGCAATAGCAACACCCATAGGAGAAGGTGGGATATCAATAATAAGAATATCTGGAAAAGATGCACTTATAAATGCAGGCAAAATATTTAAGCCTAAGAGACAGCAGGATATAACACATATGGAAACATATACAATGAGATATGGAGCCATAATATCTTTAGATAATGGTGATATTATTGATGATGTAATATTAAGTTATATGAGAGGTCCTTATAGTTACACAGGGGAAGATGTTGTTGAAATAAATTGTCATGGTGGAGTTGTTGCAACTAACAGAGTTTTAAATGAAATTGTAAAAACTGGGATAAGGCTGGCTGAACCTGGGGAATTTACTAAAAGGTCCTTTTTAAATGGAAAAATAGATTTAAGTCAGGCAGAAGCTGTTATAGATATAATAAGATCAAAAACTGAATTGTCAATGAAATCTGCAATAATGCAAAGCAAAGGGATATTATCTAAAGAAATTAATAAGCTTAGAAAATATCTTTTAAATGTTTTAGCATTAATTGAGTATTCTGTGGACTTTACAGAAGATGATGAAGATGTAATAGATGACAATTTAATAATGGAGATTAAAGATGGAATTAATAAAGCGTTGAGTAGAATTAATGAATTATTAAAGAATGCAGATGAAGGAAAGATAATCAGAGATGGTTTAAGCATGGTTATAGTTGGAAAGCCAAATGTAGGAAAGTCTTCTCTATTAAATTCTCTGCTAAAGGAAAAAAGAGCTATAGTAACAGATATTCCAGGAACAACTAGAGATATAATAGAGGAATATATAAATATAGATGGTATTCCAGTTAGAATTATAGATACGGCAGGGATTAGAGAAACAGAAGATACAGTTGAAAAAATAGGTGTTGAGAGATCAAAAGAAAAAATGGAAGAAGCAGATTTAGTTGTATTAATGCTGGATGTATCAAGAGAAATAGATGAAGAAGATTTAGAAATTATAAAATCTATAAAAGATAAAAAATATGTTGTATTATTGAATAAGATTGACTTAAACAGAAAAATATCAGATGATATAATAGGTAATTTAAAAAATAAAATTGAAATATCAGCTAAAAATAATATAGGTATTGATTTATTAAAGGAAAAAATAAAGGATTTATTTTTTAATGGGGAAATTAATTCTGAAAGTTTTATTGTATCCAATACTCGCCATAAGCAGGCTTTGTATAGAGCATTTGAGATGTGTTCAGTTGCACTAAAGGAATTAGATAAAAATGAATTTTTAGATTTGATATCCATACATGTAACATCAGCAATGAAAGCTTTAGGTGAAATTACTGGTGATGAACTTGAGGAAGATTTATTAAATAAGATTTTTAGTGAATTTTGTGTAGGAAAGTAGGAGAAAAGAAAAAATGGTGATTAATTATGAAGGTGGAGACTTTGACGTAATTGTAGTTGGAGCTGGTCATGCAGGTTGTGAAGCTGCACTTGCATCTGCTAGAATGGGTCTAAAAACATTAGTTTGTACTATTAATTTGGATTCTATTGCTCTAATGCCTTGTAATCCTAATATTGGAGGAACTGCAAAAGGACATCTAGTTAGAGAAATAGATGCCCTTGGTGGAGAAATAGGAATAAATATTGATAATACATTTATACAATCAAGAATGTTAAATACATCTAAGGGTCCTGCAGTACATTCCTTAAGAGCACAGGCAGATAAAAAGGATTATCAATTTAGAATGAAGAGGGTTTTAGAAGAGCAGGAAAATCTTCAAATCAAACAAATTGAAGTAACAGAAATTTTAACTGAAAATAGTAAGGTAACAGGAATTTTAACTAAGAATGGTGCCAAATTTAATTGTAAAGCTGTAATCTTAGCAACTGGAACTTATTTAAAGGGAAAAATTATAATTGGAGAAGTATCTTATAGTGGTGGACCTAATGGATTATTTCCAGCTAATGATTTATCACAATCATTATTAAATCTTGGAATTCTATTAAGAAGATTTAAAACTGGGACACCTGCTAGAATTAACAGGAGATCTGTTGATTTTTCAAAAATGATAAGGCAGGATGGAGATGAAAAAATAATTCCATTTTCATTTATGAGTGATTCCATAGAAAAAGAGCAGGTACCTTGCTATTTAACCTATTCCACAGAAGAAACACATAAAATAATTAGAGATAATATTGATAGATCACCAATATATAATGGAAGCATTAAGGGAGTAGGACCAAGATATTGTCCATCAATTGAAGATAAGGTAATGAGATTTCCAGACAAAAATCAACATCAGATATTTATTGAACCAGAAGGTAATAATACATTAGAAATGTATGTTGGAGGTTTTTCATCTTCTCTTCCAGAAGAAGTTCAGTTAAAGATGCTTAGAACTTTACCTGGATTAGAAAATGTTGAAATGATGAGAACAGCCTATGCCATAGAATATGATTGTGTTGATCCATTGCAATTGAAACCAACTCTTGAATTCAAAAAGGTTCAGGGGTTGTATGGAGCAGGTCAGCTTAATGGAAGTTCAGGATATGAAGAAGCAGCGGCACAGGGAATTATTGCAGGTATAAATGCTGCATTAAAGATAAAAAATAAAGAACCTTTAATATTAACACGTTCAGATGCTTATATAGGAGTTCTTATAGATGATTTAGTTACAAAAGGTACAAATGAGCCTTATAGAATGATGACATCAAGAGCAGAATATAGATTGCTTTTAAGACAGGACAATGCAGATTTAAGGTTAACAGAAATAGGGCATAAAGTTGGTTTAGTTACTAAAGAGAGATATGAAAGATTTTTAAAGAGAAAAGAATGTATTGACAATGAGCTTGAAAGAATTAAAAAATTAAAAATAACAAACAAAAAAGATGTAAATGAGTTTCTTGCATCATTAAATTCCACTGAACTAAGAAAGGCTATAAGTTTTTACGAATTATTGCAAAGACCGGAATTAGATTATAGAATGCTTTCTCAGTTAGACAAAGATAGACCTGAATTAAGTGATGATGTAATAGAACAAATTAATATTATTACTAAATATGAAGGATATCTTCAAAGTCAGATGGAGCAAGTTCAGCAATTCAAAAAATTTGAAAAAAAATTGATACCAGTTGACATTAATTTTGAAGATGTTAGTGGGTTAAGAAAAGAAGCTGTGCAGAAATTAAATAGTATAAAGCCTATAAGTATTGGGCAGGCATCTCGTATTTCAGGAGTTTCACCTGCAGACATTTCTGTTTTGCTTATATATTTAGAACATCAGTATAATAAGCAGTAAAATAGTGGAGGAATATATGGAGTTTTTTGATTTATTATCTAAAGCCGCTGAAGATGTTGGTTTAGAATTAACTAAAGATAAATATGATAAATTTATATCTTATATGACATTACTTAAAGAATGGAATGAAAAGATAAATTTGACAGCTATAACAGAAGAAGAAGAAATAATAAAAAAACATTTTATTGATTCTATAAAAGCATTTAAATGTGATGAATTTAAGCATAATAATGTAAGCATTATAGATGTTGGTACAGGAGCAGGTTTTCCAGGATTGCCAATTGCAATTATGAATGAAAATGTTAAGGTTACTTTAATGGATTCTTTAAACAAAAGAATAAAGTTTTTAGACATTATTGTAAATGAATTAAACTTAAAAAATGTTATAACTGTTCATTCAAGAGCAGAAGATGGTGCAAGGAATAAAAATTATAGAGAAAAATTTGATATAGCCACTTCAAGAGCTGTGGCTAATATGAGTGTATTATCAGAATACTGTATTCCCTATGTAAAACTTGGAGGAAAATTTATTGCATTAAAAGGACCAGCAGTTACTGAAGAAATTGAAGAAAGCAGAAATGCAATAATTAAACTTGGAGGAAAACTGGAAGGAATAATTTCTGTAAATATAGAAGGTGCTCATTTGCAGCATAATCTTGTAGTTGTAAAAAAAATTAAAGAAACAAGTAAGACATATCCAAGAAAAGCTGGAACAATATCTAAAAATCCTATAAAATAATAATTTATATTAAATGGAGATGGGTTGAGAACATGAATAATGAAATAGTACAAATTGATATAAATAAAATTATACCAAATATTTATCAACCACGTAAGTATTTTAATGAAGATGCATTGCAGGAATTAGCACAATCGATTTTAGAGCATGGTATAATTCAGCCTTTAACAGTAAGAAGAAGGGGCGATATTTTTGAATTAGTTGCAGGAGAAAGACGTCTTAGAGCAGCTAAAATAGCTGATTTAGATGTAGTTCCATGTAATATTGTGGATATTACAGATTTGCAATCAGCAGAAATTGCATTGTTGGAAAACTTACAAAGAGAAGATTTGAATTATATAGAAGAAGCAGAAGCATATTCAAATTTAATAAATGAACATAATTTCACACAAGAAGAAGTAGCAAAAAGAATAGGTAAAAAACAGTCAACAATTGCTAATAAACTTAGATTATTAAAGTTAAACAAGGAAGTGAGAGATTTATGTTTAACAAATAATTTAAGCGAAAGACATGCAAGAGCTTTGTTAACTGTGCCTGATGAGAAATTGCAAATAAAGATTGTTAAAAAGGTAATAAGTGCAAATTTAACAGTTAAAAAGACTGAAGAACTTATAAATAAGGAACTTTTAAAATTATCTGGCAATCAATTAAAGAAGGCAAAAATTAAAGGTGTTTTTCCAGGAAAATTATATGTGAATACTATAAAACAGGTATTTAAAAAATTTGATATAGCAGCAGAATATGGATGTAAAGAAGAAGAGGATTATATAGAAGTAACTGTAAAGATTCCTAAAAGTAAAAAGTAAATTTTAATTTATAAATGTAGTATTTTGAGAAATTGTTGTGTAATAAAATAAAAAACGGGGCTGTCGCACAAAGCTTAAATCATGTCATATATACTATCAAACAACTTATTTAATAGCTATATATAGCAGTTGGATTTCTTAATGCGACAGCTCCATTTTTTTATTTTATGACCATAATTATTTAAAATATTATTGATAGTAATTAAGAAATAAAATTTTAGTTGGCAGCCAATAATAAAGGAATACTGAACAGAAGCAGTTAAATTTCTGCGACAGCCCCTTTAATAATATTCTAAAAATATATATAATATTATTATGGGAAAGGGGGGAGAGCCTTTTTATGGGCTAGCTATATGAAAACAGTTTGTATTTTTAATCAAAAAGGTGGGGTAGGAAAAACTACTACTACAATTAATTTAAGTGCATATTTGGCTATGGAAGGATATAAAGTATTAACAATAGATATTGATCCACAAGGTAATACAACCAGTGGTTTGGGACTTGATAAATATAATTTAGAAATGTCTATTTATGATGTTTTAACTTCAGATGTATCAATAGAAGAATGTATAATAAAGAGTGATTTAGTACAAAATTTATCTATTTTACCATCTACAGTTGAGTTGGCTGGGGCGGAAGTTGAAATTACTAATACACCTAACAGAGAAAATATTATAAAAAGAAAATTAGAAAAATTAAAGCATAAATATGATTATGTATTTATTGATTGTCCTCCATCCTTAGGTGTACTAACAATAAATGCTCTAACTTGTGCTGATTCTGTACTTATACCAATTCAATGTGAATTTTATGCATTAGAAGGGGTAAGTCAGTTAATTAATACAATTCAATTGGTAAAAAAATCTCTAAATAAGAGATTGGAAATTGAAGGTGTTGTTATGACAATGTATGATTATAGAACCAATCTTAGTAATGAAGTATTGAAAGAAGTAAAAAATTATTTTAAAGACAAAGTCTATGAGACTAAAATTTCTAGAAATATAAGATTGGCAGAGGCTCCTAGTTTTGGTTTGCCAATAATGTTATATGATGAAAAATGTAAAGGTGCTGAAGCATATACAAAATTAGCTAAAGAATTTTTGGAAAGACAATAGTAAAGGTTGGTAGATTTTATGGGAAAAAAATTTGGATTAGGAAAAGGATTAAGTGCACTTATTCCAGAAGAAGTAAGTGAAGATTTAAATAAGTCAAATCAATTACTTGTAGATATAAATAAGATAAAATGTGATTCTAATCAGCCAAGAAAAGCTTTTGATGCGGATAAAATTGCAGAATTAGCAGAATCCATTAAAATTCATGGAATTATACAACCATTAATAGTAAGAGAAGAGGGAGAAAACTATGTAATAGTAGCAGGAGAAAGAAGATGGAGAGCTGCTAAAATTGCTGGAACAAAAGATATTCCTGTTGTAATTATGGATTTGGATGCTAAGGAAATTTTAGAAATATCATTAATAGAAAATATTCAAAGGCAGGACTTAAATCCCATTGAAGAAGCAGAAGCTTATAAGAAATTATTAAATGATTTTAAACTAACTCAAGAACAATTAAGTAAAAGAATTGGAAAGTCAAGAGTTGTAATCACTAATACAATGCGTTTAATGAACTTAGATAAAAGAGTTCAACAATACATAATTGAAGAAATAATTTCTGAAGGGCATGGGAGATGTTTGTTAGCAGTTGAAGATGGAGAAATACAATATAAGCTGGCACAAAGAGTTATAGATGAGAAATTATCAGTAAGAGAATTAGAGAGAATAGTTAAGAATAATAAAAGAGAAAAGAATATTGTAAGAAATGAAAATTTAGAACTAAATCCATATTATAAAAATATAAAAGAGCAGTTACAAGAGCATTTTGGAACTAAAGTTAATTTCTTAAATAAAAAAGATAAAGGAAAGATAGAAATAGAGTATTATTCTCAGGATGATTTACAAAGAATTTTAGATATAATTAATTTATAATGTTTCACGTGAAACATTATTGAAAGGAATGACAAAAACTTGGAAGTAGTAATTAACACAATGAATGCTTTTATGCCTTATATAGCATTAGTTTTAATAGTTGTAGTAACAATACTATTTATAATTGTATGTATATTATTAAAGGATATTAACAAATTAGAATCTAAATATAGAAAATTTATGAAGGGTACATCAAAACAGACTTTAGAAGAAATGATTTTAGAAAAGGTGGAAAGTATAGAAGAAGCACAAAAACTTTCTGAAAAAGCTTTAGAAGAATGTACAAGAATAGAAGATAAAATGAAGTTATGCGTGCAGAAAGTAGCAATTGTAAGGTATAAAGCATTTGAAAATGTGGGAAGTGATTTGAGTTTTTCAATTGCATTATTAGACCATAATAATGATGGAATAATTTTAACTGGAATATATGGAAGACAAGAAAGTACTACATATGCAAAACCTGTGGATAAGGGAATTTCAAGGTATGAATTATCACAAGAAGAATTATCTGTTTTAAATGAAGCTATTAACAAATAAAATACACACAATGTTTCACGTGAAACATTGTGTGTATTTTATTTTATTATTGTTTTATTTTTAAATCTTAAAGAAAAATTGAATATGGATTTAGAAATAATATCTGCTAGGTTCATAACAATAGATAGTTTGGTGTTTTGTAAAGTTAATAAATCAAATGCACCAGAAATATTAACTACACCCATAATACTCATGTTTCCTACTGGATGTAGTTGTTTATTTAAAGCAGCACCTGGATATAAGGGTTCATCTTTTATTATTATTTTTCCCACATTAGAAGCTTTTCCTAGACAGGAATCTATGGCAATAATGTAAGGATTATTAAAATATGATTCTATTTTATCCATAGTTTCAATGAGATTTTTTGCATGAATGGGGTAATCTAGTGAGCCATAAATATGAATATATTCATTACCAGTATGTTTTAATTTATAACCAATCAATGGGCCTAAGGAATCTCCTGTACAACGGTCACTTCCTATACAGACAAAGACTAATGGAGCCTTTGAAAAAATTTTATCTGATAATTGGCAGTAGAGATAATCAGAAATTTTTATATAAGCTAATGGATCATATGAATCTATAAATAAATTGGACATATAAACAAACCTCCCTATTAAGAGTATTTCCTAATAAGGAGGTTTTATACAATGTTTATTATAAATAAATATTTGGACTTGAAGAAAGTTTGCTTAATATATTAACTGTATAATCAATTTCTTCCTTTGTAGAGAAAGTGCTAATACTCATACGGACAGTACCATTAGGAAAAGATCCAATAGTTTTATGAGCTAAAGGAGCACAGTGAAGTCCAGACCTTGTTTTTATTCCATTAACCTCAAGATAATAGCACAATTCTGCTGTTTCCAATATATCAGAATTAATAGAAAGACAAGTAGTAATATTTTTACCAGTTAAATCTCCATAAATATGTATGTGATTCAGATTCTTTAAATTATCCATAAGATAATTTAATAAATAACTATTATATTCATGGATATAAGCAAGTCCTTTGTTGTTTATATATTTTATGGCAGAAGATAAGCCAACTATTCCTGGCATATTTAATGTACCACATTCAAATTTATCAGGAAGAAAGTCTGGCTGAGTTAAGGAATATGACATACTTCCTGTTCCCCCTTCTAAAAGCGTTGAACAGTTTTCGTTAAAAATATCATCTATTATAAATCCACCAATACCTTGAGGCCCTAATAAACTTTTGTGTCCAGTAAAGGCCAATGCATTGATGTGATTTTCTTTCATATTAATATTAAGGGTTCCTGCACCTTGAGAAGAATCAACAATAAAGAAAATATTATGCTTTTTACATATATTGCCTATTGAATTTATGTTTTGTATAGAGCCAGTAACATTTGATGCACAGGTAATTACAATAAGTTTGGTTTTTGAATTAATTAAATTTTCTATATCTAAAGGGTTTATAAATCCTTTAGAATCTGCGTTTATAATATCCAAATTAATATTTTTAAGTGCTTTACAGGCAATTAAAGGTCTTATAACAGAATTATGTTCCATTGATGATGTTATTATATGGTCTCCACATTTCAGTATTCCTTTTATAAGTATATTTAAAGAAGTGGTAACATTATTTGTGAAAATAACATTACTAGGTTTGTCAAAGCCAAAAAAGTTACAAATAATTTCCCGAGCCTCATATAAATATCTATTTGTGGTTAGTGAATTACTATAGTTACCCCTATTTGCATTTCCTCCAACCTTAAGCATGTATTCATACATTGAATCTAAAACTTCTTTAGGTTTTGGAAAAGTAGTAGCAGCATTATCTAAATAAACCTCCATAGTTTCACCTCTGTTTAAAATATTAATGAATATTTTATCACGAATAATTTAAAGTAACAACTATTTACTTTATTATAAAATTAGCAAAAAATAATAGTCATAAACCAATGAATTTCTATTTATAAAATTGTAATATTTTATTATAATTAAATAATGATATAAAGTGAAAGGAAAAATAATCATGGATTATTATGTTATTGTTTTTAAAAATACATATGATGCAATGAGTGCAGAAAAAAAACTTAAGGAATTAAATTTTCAATTTAATATAATGCCAACACCAACCAATATAACAATGAGCTGTGGTATTTGTGTAAGAATTCAAAATGAAGAATATATAACGTATCTAAAAGATAATAAAGTAATTGAATACAAAAATATTTATAAAAAATGTTCAGAGGGATATATGTTAGAATCATAAAAATTTTAAAGGTGAGTGATTAAAGGTGAAGCTTAATCATGTTATTGTAAAATTATTTTCTCAGATAAATATTGGAAAAATAATTATAAGTGCTGAAAAAATAGAGCTAATTACAGATAATATATTAAAAATAATTTTAACATTAATAATTATGTTTTTAGCTGTGCGAATAGGAACATATATAATAAAAAAGATAGTAGATAAGCAGGTAAAAAGTAATAGCATATTATCATTAGATTCACAAAGAGCAAAAACATTAGGGGAAGTTAATAAAAGTATATTAAAATATTTTGTTTATTTCACTGGAATTATGACAATAATATCTATCATGTTTGGAAAAATATCTTATACATTTGCAGGAATTGGTGGAGTTGCTATTGGAATTGGAGCTCAAGCTTTAATAAAGGATGTAATAAATGGATTTTTTATTTTATTTGAAAATCAATTTGGAGTAGGAGATTATGTGGTAATAGGAAACTGTGAAGGTATTGTTAAAAGTATTGGAATTAGAACTACAGTAATTGAAGGCTTTTATGGAGATATTCATTGTATATCAAATGGAACCATCACAAGTGTAACTAATCATTCGAAACAGGATAGTATATTTTATATTGATATAAATATTGATTATAAGGAAGATATTGATAATGTTATTAAATTGCTAAATGACATAGGAAATAGATACAAGAAGAATAATGAAGATTTACATTCTATTAATGTAGCAGGTGTTGAAGAATTATCAATATATGGAGTACAAATAAGAATAATAGGAAAAAGTAAGCCATTAAAGCATTGGGAGATTTACAGAGGATTAAAAAAAGAAATAAAGAATTCTCTGCAGCAAAACAACATAAAAATGGCTTATATGACTAGAAAAGAAGATTATGAAGGGATGGAGAGTAAAAATGGTAGAAAATTTTAATCTTGGAGATATTATTCAAATGAAAAAAACTCATCCATGTGGTACAAATGAATTTGAAGTAATAAGACTTGGTGCAGATATAAAAATCAAATGTACAGGATGTGGTAGAATAGTTATGATACCAAGAAGAAAGTTTCAAAAGGATGCAAAAAAAATAGTAAGAGCTGTAGAAAAATAGATGAAAAATACTTGTAATTATTTGAATTAAATGATAAAATATTAAACTGTAATCCCTGCTGTACAATTACAGCCGTTAGTCCGAGGGGAGGAGGTGAAATTAATGAAAAAATACGAAACTATATTCATATTAAACCCTTCTTTAGATGAGGAAGCTGTAAAAGCTAACATCGAAAAGTTTAAAGGTGTTATAGAAAATGGTGGAGGAACTGTAGAAAATGTTGATTTCTGGGGTAAAAGAAAACTTGCTTATGAAATAGCAAAAGTAAATGAAGGTTACTATACTTTAATCAACTTTACTGCTGGAAATGACTTACCAAGAGAATTAGATAGAATATTCAGAATCACTGATGGTGTTATAAGACATATCATAGTTAATGAACAAGCGTAGGTGGTGTTGTAAATGAATAGAGTAGTTTTAATCGGTAGATTAACAAAAGATCCAGAACTTAGATTTACTCCAGGGACTGGAAATGCAGTAACAACCTTAACATTAGCAGTCGATAAATATAACACAAAAACTGGTCAAAGGGAAGCTGATTTTATTCCTGTAGTAATATGGGGAAAGCAGGCTGAAAATGTTGCCAATTATTTAAGCAAGGGAAGCCAGGTTGCAATAAGTGGTAGAATTCAAACTAGGTCATATGATGCGAAGGACGGTACAAAAAGATATGTTACAGAGGTTGTAGCGGATCCTTATGAAGGTGTTCAATTTATAGGAGCTAAAGGTAATTCTTCTGGAGGCGGCATGAATGACAGTCATGAATATTCAGCACCAGCAAGTGATCCATTTGGCGGTGCTAGCTTTGATGAGGATATCACACCAGTTGATGATGGAGATATGCCATTCTAATAATTGTAGGTAAGGAGGTAGACAAATGAGCAGAGAAGAAAATAATAACAGAAGACCAAACTCAAGAATGAGAAGATCAAGAAAGAAAGTTTGTACATTCTGTGTTGATAAAGCTGAATTTATTGATTACAAAGATATAAATAAACTTAGAAAATATGTTACAGAAAGAGGCAAGATACTTCCAAGAAGAATTTCTGGAACATGTGCTAAGCATCAAAGAGAATTAACAAGTGCAATAAAAAGAGCTAGAAACATAGCATTATTACCATTCACAACAGAATAAGAATGGTTTAGATAGAAGTTATATACTGCATATAACTTCTTTTTTTTGTGTACCAAGAAACAGTGTTAATAATTCATAAAAATCATTTTTTAATACAACCTATTTCCAATAAATTCAAATGAAACGTATTAAATGTTGCAATAACTCTAAAAAAAAATTAAAATAAGAATACAGGGTTTGAGGGAGTATAATTCAGTATAGTTATAGGAGGTTTTCATGGACAATTATACTATGCTTAAACAGATAATTAAACCTGTATTGTTGATAGTAATTTCAATAACATTATTTTTTACTAGTTATAAAGGATTGGGTTTAATCGTTTTTGCAATATATTTAATAGATAATTTTTATAAATTAAATTATTATTTTAAAAAGGAAAATGATTTACATCAATTAGTAAAAAGTATAGACACAGGTTTATCAGATAATGTATTGCAATTTATATATCCTTTTTCTATTATTAATGAAGAAGGTAAGATTATTTGGAATAATAATCTTTTTAATTCTTTGCGCTCAAAAGAAGAAGCAAAGGAAGATAATATTTTGAGTATAGCTAGAAATTTGGAGTTATCACAGTTATTATCAGAAGAAGGAAATAAACACCAGAGAACAGAAATACAGGATAAAATTTATGATGTATATGCTTCGCCTATATCTGGTAGTGATAAAAATTTATTTCTTATATCATTTAATGATATAACTAAGCTTATTGATTATGAAACAACTCAGGAAAGCATAGTCCTTGTTGAAGTAGATAATTATTCAGATGTAGTTGACAGTATGGAAGATTCTAATATACCTTTATTAATAGCAGAAATAGATAAGAAAATGAACTCATATGCTAGTAATCTAAAGGCAATGATAAGAAAATATGATACTAACAAATATGTTCTTTCTGTTCAGGATAAATATATTGAGGATGAAATATTACAGGAATTTAAGATTATTGATGAATTTTCTAAAATAGAAGTTGGAAATAAAATAAAAGTTACATTAAGTATAGGAATAGGAAAAGGTGGAATGTCTCCACAGGAAAATTACAATAATGCTGCTATGTCTAAAGAACTAGCTCTTGGACGTGGTGGGGATCAGGTTGTATTAAAAAATAAGAAAGACATTAAATTCTTTGGTGGAAATAGTAAAGAAATAGAAAAGAGAACTAAAGTAAAAACAAGAGTTATTGCAAATGCATTAAGCGAATTAATTTATGAAAGCAGCAATATATATATAATTGGGCATAAAAATCCTGATATGGACTGTTTTGGTGCTTCTGTAGGCTTAGCTAGTATAATAAAGCAAATGGGTAAGAATTGTAATGTAATTCTTAATAGAGATGTTAATGCTATTGAATATTATTTAAATAAGTTAGCTAATAATAGTAAATATGATGGATTATTTAAATCCTCTGAAGAAGTTATAAATAAAATGGATAGTGATACATTAGTAGTAATATTAGATGTTCATAATAAAAGTTATATTTCAGATTTGCATTTAGTAGAAAAAGCTGAAAGGAAAGTCATAATAGATCATCATAGAAGGAGTCCAGATATGATAGAGCATGACATTCTTAATTATATAGAGGTATATGCATCTTCAACATCTGAAATGATTACTGAAATAATTCAATATATGGTTGAGAAGCCTAATTTAACATCATTAGAGGCAGAAGGACTTCTTGCTGGAATTTACATGGATACAAAAGCATTTTCTCTTAAAACAGGAATAAGAACCTTTGAAGCAGCTTCCTTTTTAAAGTCAATGGGAGCTGATATGATAGAAATAAAGAAGATGTTTACTGATGAATTATCAGATTATTTATTAATTGCAGAAACAATAAAATCAGTAACAGTAAAAGAAAAAATTGCTATAGCTGTTGCACCAGATAATATTGGAACTGTAATTATAGCTAAAGCAGCAGATGAACTTCTTAATATTTCAGGAATTTGTGTTAGTTTTGTTCTTGGCAGAATTAATGATTCTATATATTTAAGTGGACGTTCACTTGGAGATATAAATGTACAGATTATTATGGAATCTTTAGGTGGTGGAGGTCATATGAATATTGCAGGAGCTAAAATAGATAATACATCAATAGAAGATGTGCTTGATCAACTAAATGAATCAATAGAACAATATTTAAGGATAGGTGAGTAAATATGAAAGTTATTTTATTAAAAGATGTAAAGAAAGTAGGAAAAAAAGGAGATGTTATTGAAGCATCTGATGGATACGCAAGAAATTTTTTATTTCCTAAAAAGCTTGCAGAAGAGGCTACTACATCAAATTTACATATATTAAACAATAAGAAGGAAAATGAAAGAAAGCAAAAATTAGCAGAGATTGAAGCTGCACAAAAATTAGCAGGAGAATTAAAAGGTAAAGAAGTAAAAATAACTGCTAAGACAGGAGATAATGGTAAATTATTTGGAGCAATAACAAGCAAGGATGTTTCAGAATTAATAAAAACTCAATATAAAGTGGAAATTGATAAGAAAAAAATTGTAATGGATGCAATAAAAGTAGCAGGAGAATATGATATTGAAGTAAAATTATATCCTGAAGTAAGTACAAAAATGAAAGTAATAATTGTGACACAATAAGGAGGATTAATATATTGGATTTAGATAGAGAATTGAAGGATGTGATTTCAAGGGATTTACCACTAGAATCTCAAATTGATGCTATATATTCTATAACTAAAAATATTCTTGATAAAGGTGCTTTTAGAGCAAGAACTATAAGATTTAAGTTAGATAAATATATAAAATCAAAAGATATCTGTGAAAGATTATATGCAATAAACACTATATTATCAGAAGGTAAAAGTTTAACAGTAGTTCCTAAAATGGAAGAATTACAGGATTCAATAGATATTACTGTAAGGTTGATTTCAGATGAGCTGGCAAAAAAATATATTCAAAATAAAATAGAAGCTCAGGTTGAGCAGGCCATAATGGAAAAACAGGATAAGTATGTGGATGAAGTTCGTTTGTCTGTTATAAATAAGCAAAAGGGAGTTGAAAACAAAAAGACTAAAGCTAAATTAGATAATTTAGTAAGGCTTGATAATAAGGTTACAAGTAAAAATATAATGAGTTTTTTAAGACCTCAAACCTTTGATAAAGTGGTTGGACAGGAAAGAGCTATTAAATCACTAATTTCTAAATTAGCATCTCCATATCCTCAACATATAATTTTATATGGACCTCCAGGTGTAGGAAAGACAACTGCAGCAAGAATTGCATTGGAGCAAGTTAAAAAGATAGACTTTACCCCTTTTGATGATGAATCCAAATTTGTAGAAGTTGATGGTACAACATTAAGATGGGATCCAAGAGAAATTACAAATCCTTTGCTAGGTTCGGTACATGATCCTATTTATCAGGGAAGTAAGAGGGATTTAGCTGAAATAGGAATTCCTGAACCTAAAACAGGATTGGTTACTGAAGCCCATGGGGGTATTCTGTTTATTGATGAAATTGGTGAATTAGATTCAATGCTTCAAAATAAACTTTTAAAAGTATTAGAAGATAAAAGAGTTGAGTTCTCATCATCTTATTATGATCCTGATGATGAAATGATACCTAAATATATAAAGTATCTTTTTGATAAGGGAGCACCAGCAGATTTTGTATTAATTGGGGCAACAACTAAAAGTCCTAGTGATATAAATCCAGCATTACGTTCAAGATGTACTGAGGTATATTTTGAACCATTAACTTCAGAAAATATAGTAAAAATTGTAGAAGATGCAGCTGACAAGTTAAATGTAAATCTTGAAGAAGGAGTTGCAAAAAAGATAAGCAATTACACTTTTGAAGGAAGAAAGGCTGTTAATATTCTTACAGATGCATATGGATATGCAATATACAATAATAAAAAAAATTCACATAGAATATTAATAAAAATGTCTGACCTAGATGAGATAATTTCTATAGGAAGATATACTCCATTTGAAAGACTAAAAGAAGTTGATAAAAAAGAAGTTGGAAACATATATGGATTAGGTGTGAGTGGATTTTTAGGTTCTACAATATCCATAGAAGCAGTTGTTTTTCCTGCAAAGAAAAAGGGGGCAGGAACTGTAAGGTTCAATGAAACAGCTGGTTCAATGGCAAAGGATTCTGTTTACAATGCAGCTTCTGTAATCAGAAGTGTAACAGATAAAGATATAAAAGACTATGATATTCATGTTAATGTTATTGGTGGTGGAAAAATAGATGGACCTTCAGCAGGTGCAGCTATTACTTTATGTATTATAAGTGCCTTATTAAAAAAGCCTATACGACAGGATATTGCAGTTACAGGAGAAATATCTCTTCAAGGAAAAGTAAAACCAGTTGGGGGAATATTTGAAAAAATTTATGGTGCAAAAAGAATGGGAATAAAATTAGTATTAGTGCCAAAAGATAATGAAAAGGAAATACCATCAGATAACTCAGGAATAGAAGTAAAAACTATAGAAAATATACAAGAATTAATGGAAATTGCATTCAAGTAAAAGGTAGCAGACAATTGACGATGGACAATGGACAATTGCAGATGAAAAGGTTAGGCTTTTTCTTAATTTAATTGTTCATTGTCCATTATATTTAAAAATAATCTTGGAAAGGAGGAAATTAATAAGTGGAAAATAATAATTCAGCAATGCGTAGTCTTCCTCAAAGCATTGAAGCAGAACAATCAGTTATTGGCTCCATGATAATTGATAAACATGCAATTGCAAAGGTTATGGAAAGTTTAGAAGAAGAAGATTTTTATAGAGATGCACATAAAACTATTTTTAAAACCATTTTAGAAATGTTTAAAAATGATACACCTGTTGATTTGTTAACTCTTCTAGAATATTTAAAAAGTACAGATATGTTAGAGAAAGCAGGAGGAGTAACATATATAACAGAGCTTAGTGCATCTGTACCAACAACAGCTAATTTAAGTGCATATATAAAAATAGTAAGTGATAAGTCAACACTTAGAAAATTAATAAAGGCATCTACTGCAATTATAGAAGAAAGTTATAATAAGCAGGATAAGGTTGAAGATGTTGTTGATGTGGCAGAAAAGAAAATTTTTAATATTGCTGAAAAGAGAACATCAAAGGATTTTGAAGTGTTAAGTGATGTTTTGGAAAGAGGATTTCTTGAAATAGAAAAAATATTTAACAATAAGGGAGAAGTAACTGGAGTAGGATCTGGATTTAAGGATTTGGATACCATGACTTCTGGATTTCAGCCAGGAGATATGATTCTTATTGCAGCCAGACCATCTATGGGAAAGACTACCTTTGCATTAAATATAGCAGAACATGCTGCTTTAAAAGAGAACAAAAGTGTTGTTATATTTTCTTTAGAAATGTCTAAAGAACAACTGGCGTATAAGTTATTGTGCTCAGAAGCAAATGTTGATATGCTTAAGCTTAGAACAGGTGCATTAGAAGATGAAGACTGGGAAAGCATAGCAAGAGCTACTGGTCCTTTATCAAAAGCAAAAGTGTATATTGATGATACTGCTGGTGTTACTATAATGGAAATGAGGTCTAAATGTAGAAGACTGAAATTGGAATATGGAATTGATTTAATTGTTATTGATTACCTTCAGCTTATGTCTGGAGGAGGCAGTTCTGACAACAGACAGCAGGAAGTATCAGAAATTTCAAGGTCTATTAAAGCTTTAGCAAAGGAAATGGAATGTCCTGTTATTGCATTATCACAGTTATCAAGAGCACCAGAGCAGAGAGCTGATCATAGACCTATGTTATCAGATTTAAGAGAATCAGGCTCAATAGAGCAGGATGCTGATTTAGTTATGTTTCTTTATAGAGATGAGTACTATAATAAAGAAACTGAAGATAAGAATATTGGTGAATGCATAATTGCAAAGCAAAGAAATGGTCCTGTTGGAACAGTAAAAATGGCATGGCTTGGTCAATACAGTAAATTTGGGAATTTAGATATAATACATAACGAATAAAAAGCGAGGCTGTAGCACAAAGATTAAATGAAAAAAACTATAAGCAGTATTTTAATAATTACTACCAAAATATTGGAGGTAAAATCTTTAATGCAACAGCTTCTATTTACTTATATAATAAACTTGTTAATTTTTATTTTTACACAATTATTATAATAGATGTGAGATATGGAGAAAATGTCTATAGGAAATAGGAAATATATTCGGGTTAGTAATAATTTTTGTGATTTGCGATTTTTTACCTGAATAATGAGAAATTTATGCTTATAAAATATTTGAAATGTGTGAATTGATGGTAAGAAATTTTCTATTATAATAGAATAAAACTGAGTATATTCGTCAATTTCATGTATTAATAAGGGATTATTATTAGGATTCTTATTAAGTATGGTATCAATAAAATCGGATAATGATAATACTGAATTGTTATAAAGTAAAGAAATATTATTCATAAGATATTCCTCCCTTCATTTTAATAATAGTTTGTGAGAAATAACTTAATTAATCCTATGAGTGTTATGGATAAAAAATAAAATATTAATTAAAAATATAAAAAATAACAAAACAAATGGGGGCTTAAAAATGAGTAAAAAAATTGGATTTATAGGCTGTGGAAACATGGGAAGTGCCATGGTAGGAGGTTTAATAAAATCAGGATTTGTAAAAGCTGATGAAATTATAGTTTCAACAAAAACAGAAGCTTCAGCTAAAAAAGTATCAAGTGAATTAAAAGTAGTTTCAACTTTAGACAGCAGAGAAGTGGTAAAAGAATCACAAGTAATAATACTAGCTGTTAAGCCTTTTATGTATAAAGGAATAATTGAAGAAGTTAAGGATATTCTTACTAAGGATAAACTTATAATAACTATTGCTGCAGGAATAAGTCTAAAGAATATGGAAGAATGGCTTGGAAATGATTTTAGAATAATTAGGACTATGCCTAATACACCAGCATTAGTAGGAGAAGCAATGTCAGCTGTATGTCCTAATAAAAATGTTACAGAAGAGGATTTAAAATATTGTAAAAGTATATTTGAAAGCTTTGGTGAATGTGTTGAACTTGAAGAAAAATATTTTCATGGATTTATTGCGGTTGCAGGTTCATCACCAGCATATGTGTTTATGTTCATTGAAGCCATGGCAGATGGGGCTGTGAAACTTGGAATACCTAGAGCAAAGGCCTATAAAATGGCAGCTCAAAGTGTTTTAGGTTCTGCAAAAATGGTTTTACAAACAGGCAAGCATCCAGGAGAATTAAAGGATGCAGTATGTTCACCTGCAGGAACTACAATAGATGCAGTAGTTGAATTAGAAAAGCTTGGTTTTAGAAATAGTGTTATTCAGGCAATGGATAAGTGTGCTGAAAAATCAAAGAATATGTAATTGATAAAATTGAGGATAATTTAAATAAAAAAATTATCCACAATTTTTTTATTTAAAAATATTTTATCAACAGTTGATAAAATATTTTTCTGAATATGTGGATAATTTTTTTAAAAAAATGTATTTCTTTATTAACTTTTAATATTTTTATATTTGAGCTGCACCACTTTTTATAGCTGCTTCTTTAACAGCTTCTGCAACTAATTTTTGCACTTTTAAATCAAATGCCTTTGGAATTATATTTTCTGCATTTAATTCATTGTGAGGAATTGCATTGGCTATGGCATAAGCAGCAGCAACCTTCATTTCTTCGTTTATTTCTTTTGCTCGTACATCTAAGGCACCTCTAAACACACCTGGAAAAGCTAAAACATTGTTAATTTGATTTGGATAATCTGAACGTCCAGTTCCCATAACAGCAATACCTGCTTCCTTTGCATCTTCAGGAAAAATTTCTGGAGTAGGATTAGCCATTGCAAAAATTATACCATCCTTATTCATAGTTTTAACCATTTCTTTAGATACTATGTTTGGAGCAGAAACACCAATAAATACATCAGCACCAATCATTGCATCTTTTAACATACCAGTTACATTTTCAGGGTTTGTGATTTGAGCTAATTCCGCCATATATTTATTATTGCTTAAGTCTTTATCTCTGCTTATAACACCATTTATGTCACACATAACAATGTTTTTTACACCAGATGAAAGTAATAATTTACATATAGCAGTTCCAGCAGAACCAGCACCATTAATAACAACTTTTATGTTTTCAAGTTTCTTATTTACTATTTTTAATGCATTTAATAGCCCTGATAATACAACTATAGCTGTTCCATGCTGGTCATCATGGAATACAGGAATATTAAGACGCTCTTTTAATTTCTTTTCAACCTCAAAGCATCTTGGAGCAGAAATATCTTCTAAATTTATTCCGCCTAAGGTTGGAGCAATATTGGCTACAGTTTCAACAATTTCATCAACATTTTTTGTGTCCAACACTATAGGAAAAGCATCTACATTTCCAAATTCCTTAAACAGAACACTTTTACCTTCCATAACAGGAAGAGCAGCAAGAGGACCGATATCACCTAATCCTAATACAGCAGTACCATCAGATACTACAGCTACAGTATTCCATTTACGAGTGTAAGTATAAGCCATTGATGGATCCTTATGTATTTCTCTGCATGGTTCAGCAACACCTGGAGTATAAGCAAGACTTAAATCTTCTGCATTTTTTACTTCACAGGTAGGTTTAATTTCATATTTACCACGTTTTTCCTTGTGAAATTTTAATGATTGTTCATAAATATTCATAGTACACCTCATATTTTTAATATTTATTCAGTAATAACATTAAAGAAATTGATAATTTTTATAAATTTTATGTGTATAGAAACATTATACGAATAATTTATAAAAAAATCAAAAAAATATTCGATTATAGTTGACCATGTAAAAGTACTTTGTTACTATTTAAAAGGAGAGGTAAGTATTTTTTTAATCTCCATTTATAGATGTTAAAATAAAACACTTAATGTATATTTAAAAGTTAAGGAGGCAAAATAAATGTCAGCATTTATTGTTTTAGGAGCTCAATGGGGAGACGAAGGAAAGGGTAAAATGACTGATTACTTAGCAGAAGATGCTAATGTGGTTGTTAGATTTCAAGGTGGAAACAATGCAGGACATACAGTTGTAGTTGGTGACCAGGAATACAAGCTACATCTTATACCATCAGGAATATTATATGATGATAAATTGAATGTTATAGGAAACGGCGTGGTATTAGACCCACAGGCATTATTTGAAGAAATAGAATATTTGGAAGGTGTTGGAGTTAAGGTGACACCAGAAAAATTAATTATTAGTGACAGAGCACAGCTTATAATGCCATATCATAAAGTATTAGATAAATTAAAAGAAAAAGCAAGAGGAAAAAATGATATTGGAACTACAGGAAAAGGAATAGGTCCATGTTATACTGATAAATTTGAAAGATGCGGATTAAGAGTTTGTGATTTAATGCATCCAGATGTTTTTAAAGAAAAATTAAAAGAAAATATAGAAATGAAAAATGCATATATTACTAAAGTTCTAGGTGGAGAAGCATTAAATTTTGAAGAAATATTAAATCAATATTTAGAATTTGGTAAAAAATTAAAACCTTTTGTACAGGATACTTCAGTGAGAGTTTATGATGATATAAAAGCAGATAAGACTATATTGTTTGAAGGTGCTCAGGGAATGCTTTTAGACATAGATTATGGAACATATCCATATGTTACATCTTCTAATACTACTGCTGGAGGAGTTGCCAATGGTGTAGGCATAGGTCCAAACATGATAACTAATGCAGTTGGTATAACTAAAGCATATACAACAAGAGTTGGTAAAGGACCATTTCCTACAGAATTACTTGACGAGACTGGTGAATGGATAAGAGAAAAAGGTCATGAATATGGAGTAACAACAGGACGTTCAAGAAGATGTGGATGGTTAGACTTAGTTATTGTTAAAACAGCTGTTAGAGTAAGTGGATTAACATCTCTTGCAGTAACTAAAATTGATACATTAGCAGGATTAGATAAGCTAAAGGTGTGTGTAGGATATAAATTTGATGGAAAGGTTATTGATTATTTCCCAGCAAGTTTAGAAGATTTAGCTGCATGTGAGCCAGTATATGAAGAATTTGACGGATGGGGTGAAGAAGTAGCTGATGCAAGAAGTTATGATGAATTGCCTGAAAATGCTAAAAAATATCTTCAAAGAATAGAAGAGTTTACTGGAACTAGAATTTCATTGGTTTCTGTTGGTCCTAAGAGAGACCAAACAATGAGGGTAAAAGAAATATAACAGAGTAGTTGAATCAGATATATTGACTTTCTTAGTTGTATAAAATATAATTTTTTGTGGAACCTATAAAGAGATTTTATACATAAAGAAGGTGGAAATATGATAACTAAAGATATGACAATTGGTGAAGTTGTTAATGGTGATGCGTCTAAAGCTGAAGTATTAATGAGCTTTGGAATGGGATGCGTTGGATGCCCTTCAGCTCAAGCCGAAACATTAGAAGAAGCAGCAATGGTTCATGGATTAAATTTAGAACAATTATTAGAAGCATTAAATAAATAAGTTTTAATTAAGAGAGATCTATTTACAGGTCTCTCTTTTAGTATACTTAATTATTATATAAGTCTATTTGTGATATAATTAAAATATATAAATTATGGAATAAGATTATAATAAATTACAAAGCATATTGAAAAAATAAAATATATTGGAGGTGTTTGGTGCAAATTTATAGTTTGCATTAGAATATTATGGCAAAGATATTTACTAAGAATTATGAAATAAATTATTATGATGTAGATTATAATTTAAAGTGCAGATTATCATCAATAA